>CANLGS010000317.1 GCA_947490035.1 Gemmataceae bacterium | reverse complement strand
CGTCCCTCATCGAGCCGAGCATCTACGCCGACTTCGATACGCTCGCCGCCGCGTACCGCCGCCAAATCCAGATCATGATTGAGGAGCGCGTGGACGCGATCCTCATCGAAACGTGTTTCGACCCTTTGCAGGCGAAGTGTGTCGCGATCACGGCCATTGAGGAGATGAAGCGCGCCGGCGTGCGCCTCCCGCTGATGGTGCAACTGACCATCATCAACGAGAACAAGAAGATGCTCGCGGGGACCGAGATACCCGCGGCGCTGGTCGCGCTCGAACCGATCGATGAGATCGACGTGATCGGGATGAACTGCGGCGTCGGCCCGAACCTGATGAACGACGACATCCGCCACCTCAGCCGGCACACGCGGAAGCTGGTGAGCGTGCTGCCGAACGCCGGCATGCCCGAGAAGCGCGGGGACGAAACACACTTCCCGATGGACCCCGACACGGTCGCCCACTGGCTGGAAAAGTTCGTCACCGAGTTCGGCGTGAACATCATCGGCGGCTGCTGCGGCACCGCGAAGGAACACATGACGGCGGTCGTGGACCGCTTGAAGGGCAAGGCGCCCGCGACGCGCACCCCCGTGTACCTGCCCGCGGTGTCCAGTCTCCAGAGCGCACAAGAGTTGGTGGTGGATCAGCGTCCGCTATTGGTCGGCGAGCGCACGAACACGAACGGCTCGCGGAAGTTCAAGCAACTGCTCGAAAAGGACGACTGGCACGGCCTCGTCGAGATGGCCCGCGAGCAGGAGCGCGAGGGCGTTCACATCCTCGACGTGTGCGTGGACTACGTCGGCCGCGACGGCGTCCGCGACATGAAGGAGGTCATCAAGCGCTACAACGAAGTGCTCACCAAGCCGATCATGCTCGACAGCACCGAACTGCCGGTCATCGAAGCGGGCTTGAAGCTGTGTTCGGGCAAGGCGCTTATCAACTCGATCAACCTGGAAGACGGCCGCAAGACGCTCGACCCGAAGACGCTGCTCGCGAAGAAGTACGGCGCGTCACTCGTCGCGCTCACGATCGACGAGAAGGGTCAGGCCGACACCGCGGAGTGGAAATTCGAGGTCGCCAAGCGCATCTACGACATCGTCGTCCACGAGTACGGAATCCCGCCTTCCGATCTCCTGTTCGACCCCTTGGTGTTCCCGGTTTCGACCGGGATGGAGCAGACCCGGCGCAGCGCGATCGAGACGTTCGAGGCGATCAAGCTCATCAAGAAGAACCTGCCCGGCGCGCTCACGCACGTCGGCCTCTCGAACTGCTCGTTCGGGCTGTCGCCGTACACGCGACAGGTGCTGAACAGCATGTACCTGCACTACGCGCTCGAATACGGTCTCGACTCGGCCATTCTGCACGCGGCCAAGATCATGCCGCTGGCGAGCATCGACGACACGGGTAAGGAATTGTGCCGGCGGCTGCTGTTCGCCGAGTACGACAACGGCGACCCGCTGCACGAACTGATCGCGCACTACGCGGACAAGAAAACCGAGAGCAAGAAGGGCCAGTCGCTCGGCGACACCGTCGAAGAACGCTTGCGGCAAGCGATCATCCAGGGGCGCCGCGAGTCGCTCATCGCGGACCTCGACGCGGCGCGCGAGAAGCACTCGCCGCTCGACGTCATCAACCGCGTCCTGCTCGACGGCATGAAGGTGGTGGGCGAGTTGTTCGGCAGCGGGCAGATGCAGTTGCCGTTCGTGCTGCAATCGGCGGAGGTGATGAAGGCGTCGGTCAAGCACCTCGAACAGTTCATGGTGAAGGTGGAGGGCGACGAGAAGGGGAAGATCGTCCTCGCGACGGTGAAGGGCGACGTTCACGACATCGGCAAGAACCTCGTGGACATCATCCTCACGAACAACGGCTACAAGGTGTTCAACCTCGGCATCAAGCAGCCGATCGACACCATGATCGCGGAGTTGCAGAAGCAGAACGCCGACGCGATCGGCATGAGCGGGCTGCTGGTGAAGTCCACCGTCATCATGAAGGAAGACCTGGTCACGCTGAACGAGCGCGGTCTGGCCCCGCCCGTGATCCTCGGAGGTGCGGCGCTCAACCGGCGCTACGTCGAGCAAGACTTGCAGGCCATTTACAAGGGTAAGGTGTACTACGGCGAAGACGCCTTCGAGGGGCTTCGCGTGATGGATGAGTTGGCCGCGCGCAAGAAGGTGGGGAGCGTCAGCCCCGCGATGAAGAAGATCGTCGACGCCCAGGCGAGCCGGGACCGCAAACCTGCTGTCCCGTTCGAGGCGGCGAGCGTGAACGGCTCGAAGGGCGAGCGGATCGGCGTCAAGGAACCCAACAAGAACGGTAAGGCGCTTCCCTCGCGCTCGCCGTCGCTGCCGAAGGCGCCCGACGTGCCGGTGCCGCCCTTCTTGGGTTCGCGGGCGCGCACCGACTTCGACATGCGCGACATCTTCAAGTACATCAACGAACTCACGCTGTTCGGCACGCAGTGGCAGTTCAAGAAGGGCGGGGTGAAGCCGGCCGAACACGCACGCCAGATCGCCGAGACCGCACAGCCCGCGTTCGCGCGGCTCAAGGCGATGTGCCTCGCCGAGAACATCCTGCGGCCCGCGGCAACGTATGGGTTTTTCCCGGCCGCGAGCGACGGCACCAAACTCACCGTGTACGCGGACGATCACCGAACACCGCGCGCGGTGTTCGACTTCCCGCGCCAGGACTTCGGCCAATACCTCTGCCTCTCGGATTACGTCGAGCCACTCCGCGACGGGAAGGCGGTGGATTACGTCGGCTTCATGGCGGTGACGATGGGCCACGAGGTAACGCGCATCGCGCACGGCTGGTACGAAGCCGGCAAGTACCAGGACTACCTCTACCTGCACGGCCTCGGCGTCGAGTGCGCCGAAGCACTGGCGGAGATGTTCCACCAGCAACTGCGCCGCGAGTGGGGCATCGGCGCGGACGACTCGCCGCGTGTCGAGAAGCTGTTCAAGGGCCACTATCGCGGGTGTAGATATTCGTTCGGCTACCCCGCGTGCCCGGCCCTCGAAGACCAGAAGCAACTGTTCACGCTCATCGACCCGACGCAAGTCGGGGTCACGCTGAGCGAGCAGTTCCAGCTCGAACCGGAGCAGTCCACCACCGCGATCGTGGTCCACCACCCGCACGCGAAGTACTTCAACACGACGCGGTACGTGAACTGCGCCACGACCGAGTGAAGAGGATTCACCGCAGAGACCGCGGAGACCGGAGAGGAAAGATCGAGAGAAGACAGGACCGATTTTGTGTTCTATCTTCTCTCGTCTTTCTCTGCGGTCTCCGCGGTCTCTGCGGTGAACACTCTTGATGCCTCCCGACGCCATGATTCGCATCGCCGGCTTGCGTGTGCTGTATGGCGCGTTCGCGGCCGTGGACGGCCTCGACCTCGACATCCGACGCGGCGAACTGTTCGGGCTGCTCGGGCCCAACGGCGCCGGCAAGTCCACCACCATTCGCGTGCTCATCGGCCAGCGCAAGCCCACCGCGGGCAGCGTCAGCGTCGGCGGGTGCGACGTGGTTCGCGAGTGGGCGAAGATCAAACCCCTCTTCGGCTACGTGCCCGACCGCGAGAACCACTTCGAGGAGTTCACCGGGCGGCGTAACCTGGAGTTCTTCGGCGCCCTTTACAACGTGCCGAAGTTGCGCGCCGCCGAAGTGCTGAAGATGGTCGAACTCGACGAGGCCGCCGACCTGCCGGTCCGCGGCTACTCGCTCGGCATGCGCAAGAAATTACTTCTGGCCCGCGCGCTGCTGCACGAACCGCAAGTTCTCTACCTCGACGAACCCACCGCGAACCTCGACATCCACTCCGCCGAGGTCGTCCACCGCATCCTACGCGAGCGCGTGAAGGCCGGCGCGACGATCATTCTGACCACGCACGACATGGACGAGGTGGAGAAGATTTGCGACCGCGTCGCGATCATGGCGCGCGGCAAGCTGGTCGCGCTCGACTCGCCGCTCGCGCTGAAGCAGCAGCACACCGAGCGCAAGGTGGACGTGATCCGCGACGACCGCGAGCGGTTCGTCTACGACCTGGACACGCCGGCGGGCCGCACCGACCTCGCGGCGCTGGTCGCGGTCGGACGCGCGCTGAGTATCCGCACGCGCGAGTTCGACTTCCATGCCACGTTCTTGAAGCTCACGGGGCTGGCGTTCGATTAGCCGTTAGCTGTTAGCTATTGGCCGTTAGCCAGACGAATTCAATCGCCAACAACTCGCAGCCAACAGTTCTTGTCCGGCTAACAGCCAACAGCTAAGAGCCAACAGCTATGCGATGGTACATCCTCAAAGCCCTGCTCAAGAAAGAGTTCTCGCGGCACCTGGCGAACCGCGGCGGGATCGCGCTGGCGTTCCTGCTGGTCGCGGCGGCGGTCCTCCTCTCGGTGTTCGCGCCGAGCGAAACCGCGGCCGCCGGCACGAGCATGGTCGGCGGCGTCCACCACTGCTACGTCGATTACGACCGCGCCACGCCGCTGATCAAGCACCTGCAAGAGAACGTGCCGCCGGAGTTGAAGGCGCAGGTCCGCTTCCGCGAGATTCCGCCGTCGCGCATCGGCACGCTCATCGACGCCCCGCCCGGCACCGGTTCCATTCAACTCACGACGCGGTACGAACCCGGCAAGCGTCCCGTGGTGGAAGTCCACGTGTGGCACCCCGACGGCGAACCGAACGCGCTCGCGCCCTACGAGCAGTGGCTGTGGAAGGAAACCCGGCGCGCGTTCGCGGCCGAAGCCGCCAAGAAGATGCCCGGCACAACACCACCGGAAGAACCGGTCTTCGACGCGGACAAGTGGCTAGTGCTCGAATCGCACAAGCGGTTCCAGGAGCAGACTGAAGCGGCGCGCGGGGCCGACGCGGGCGGCGTGCCGCTCGTCCCGGACCTGAGCATCGACCGCCGCGGGCTGGGCGGGAAGGTGCTCGACTTCCGCGCCGCCATCGCGACCGGCATGGTCGTGTTCGCGCTGTACTTCTCGTGCGTGTACCTGCTGCCGACGCTCAACTGCGAGGAGCGCGAGCGCGGCGTGCTGCTGGCGCAGGCGATCACGCCCGCGTCGCCCACGGAACTGCTCGCGGCGAAGTTCGTGTTCTACCCGGTGTTCGGGATCGGATTGGCGGCGACGCTCGCGGCCGTCTACAAGCCGGACGTGCTGTCGAGTCTGTTCTTCTGGTTAGCGCTGTTCGCGGTCGGCGGCGGGTTCTTGGGTATCGGCATGACGATCGCGGCGTGGGCGAAGACGCAGCGGGCCGCGTTCCTCGGCGGCATGTGCTACCTGCTGTCCGTGTCGATGGTGCTGCTGATCTGTTCCATCAACCACATCCCGTACCTGTCGTACCTGGCGGTCGAGTTCCACGGCCCGCGCATCCTGCACGCGGCGCTCAGCGGCACCGTGCAGACGGCCCACTGGCGGCACTTGGCCGCCGCGCTGGGGCTAGCGGTCGCGTGGCTGTTCGCGGCCGGCTGGGTGTTCAAGCGCCGCGGGTGGCAATAGGCCACGGATTGAAGCAAAGAGAAGAGCCGCAGATGACGCAGAGGGACGCAGATCAAGACAGAAAAGAGTGTTCTGAAGAACTCTATCTTCTGCCTTTGATCTGCGTCCCTCTGCGTCATCTGCGGCTCTTCTCTTTGCTTCTCCCTATTCCTTCCCCATCAACTCTTTCACCAGCTTCGCGAGCGCCTCCACGTCCTTCTTGCCGGCG
>CANLGS010000316.1 GCA_947490035.1 Gemmataceae bacterium | reverse complement strand
CCACGATCACCTCGTTGGCCGAAGACGCCGATGTCAGCCGCAAGTTCGTCCACCAGCAAGTTGGCATCGCTCACCAGGCACTCGATCAAGCGTTCGTCACGCCGGCGGCCGCACAACTGTAATGAGTTGTGCGGCACTCGGAGGGCTTACGCCCCCCGCTCGCCAAGAACACGTCACGCGATCATGTCGTTCGCGACGCGGCCGTGGATGTCGGTCAGGCTGTAGTCGCGCCCTCCGTAGCGGTACGTCAGCTTCTGGTGGTCGAGGCCGAGCAGGTGCAGCATCGTGGCGTGGATGTCGTGCTGGTGCATCTTGTCCTTCACCGCCTTGCCGCCGTGCTCGTCGGTCTCGCCGTAGCGGATGCCGCCTTTCACGCCGCCGCCCGCCATCCACATGCTGAAGCCCGCGGAGTTGTGGTTGCGCCCGTCGGTCCCCTGACCCGTCGGCGTGCGGCCGAACTCGCCGCCCCACACCACCAGCGTGTCCTCCAACAGCCCGCGCTGCTTCAGGTCAGCGAGCAACCCGGCGATGGGCAGGTCGATCTGTCCGGCCAGTTGCGCGACGCGCGCCTTCAGCCCGTTGTGCGTGTCCCAGTTGCCGTGCGCGATCTCCACGAACCGCACGCCGGCCTCGACCAGGCGCCGGGCCATGAGGCACTGCCGGCCGAAGTTGTCGGTGCCGCCACTCGCCGCGGCCCCGCCCCCGGCGTTCCGCTTCCCGTTGCCAGCGGCCTTACTGGTGATGCCGTACATCTCCAGCGTCTTGGCGGTCTCCTTCGACAGGTCGAGCACGTCGGGCAGCGCGTTCTGCATCCGGAACCCGAGTTCGTAGGAACCGATCACGCCTTCAACGGCTTGGTCCGCGCCGATGCGGTCGATGAGGTCGCGGTTCATCGCCTGAATCAGGTCGAGCTGCTTGCGCTGCGCATCGACGGTGGTCGCGGGCGTCAGGTTGCCGATCTTCGCGTTGGCAACGTCGCCGCCGAGTTCGCCGATGCGGGTGGCCTGGTACGCGGCCGCGAGGAAGGCGTTGCCGTAGTTCTGCGCGCCGCCGAGGTCCGGCGGCGGGTTGATGGTGACGAACCCCGGCAGGTTCTGGTTCTCGCTGCCCAACCCGTACAGCACCCACGCGCCGAGGCTCGGCCGCGTGAACCGGAACTCGCCGGTGTGCAGTTGGAGGAACCCTTGCGGGTGGTTCGGCACGTCGGTGCAGACACTGTTGATGAGGCACAGGTCGTCGGCGTGCTTCGACAGTTCGGGGAACACTTCGGAGATGGGCAGGCCGCTCCTGCCGCTCGGGTTGAACTTGAACGGCGAGGCGAGCAGGTTGCCGCGGATGCGGTCGCCCGGCGTGCCGTTGCCGCCGATCGACTTGCCCGCGTCCTTCGCGAGAGCCGGTTTGTAGTCGAACGTGTCGAGGTGGCTGGGCGCGCCGCGCATGCTCATGAAGATGACGCGCTTGGCCTTTGCGGGGAACATCGGCGCCTTCGGCGCGAGCGGGTTGGGCGCGCCGAGCGGCTTGGCGGCTTTCGCTTCGGCCGCGGCGGCCTCGGTGGCGAGCGCCGAGAAGGCGAAGTAGCCGAACCCGCAGGACGCCGACTTCAGGGCCGCACGGCGCGAGACGTTGGGTAGCATTGGCAAATCCTTAGAGGGGAGGAAAGGTGTTCTCTTGTAGGGTGGGACAAGACTTTGCGCCGTCCCACCGTTCTTGGTTTTGGTCTTGTGGCACAGACATTCCTGTCTGTGTGCCTTTGAAACACAGACAGGAATGTCTGTGCCACAGATCCAAAGGCATGGTGGGACGGCGCCGAGCCTTGTCCCACCCTACAAAACCGTCAGCGCACGTACCTGAATTCCGCGCTGGCGAACAGCGCCTGGCAAAAGCTGGCCCACGCCGCTTCGCCCATCTTTGGGTCGATGCCCTTCACGTAGCTCACGACGCGGGCCACTTCTTCGGTCGTCGCGCCGCGCGAGAGCGTCAACCGGTACGCCAACTCCACGCGCCCGGCGTCGTCGAGCGCCTTGTCCGCGAACAGCCGCCGCGCGGTCGCCTTCGACTGCGCCAGGATGAACGGGCTGTTCATCAGGAACAGCGCCTGCGCGGGCACGGTGGTTTCCTCGCGCGCGGCGACCACGAGGTTCGGGTTCGCCACGTCGAACAGCGCGAGCGACTCGGGCAAGGGCGCGCCGCGCAAGATCGGCAGGTACACGCTACGGTAGCCGGCCTCCGCGCTCGTCTTCGGCGGCTGACGCGGGTTGAAGTTCGCCGGCGCCAGCGACCCCTTCGGCGGCGTCGCGCTCAGACTGGCGCTCGCGGTCATCACCGCGTCGCGGAACGCCTCCGCGTCGAGCCGGCGCGGCGCCTTCCGCCACAGATAGACGTTGTCCGGGTCGGCCTTCTCGTTCGCCGCGTCGAGCGTCGCGGACAGTTGGTAACTACGCGTGAGAACCACGGTGCGGATGAGCTTCTTCAAGCTCCACCCGTCGGCCACGAACTTGGTCGCGAGGTGATCGAGCAGTTCGGGGTGCGTGACTCGCTCGCCGAGGAACCCGAAGTTGTCCGGGGACTTGCACAGCCCGATGCCGAACAGGTGTTGCCACACCCGATTCGCCGCGACGCGCGCCGCCAGCGGGTTCTTCGGGTCGGTCAGCCACGTCGCGAGTTCGAGCCGGCCGCTCTGAGAGCGGTTCACCTTCGGGGCTTCACTAAGGGTCGCGATGCTCACGAACCCGCGCGGCACAACCGCGCCCTTCTTGGTGGAGTCGCCGCGTTCGGCAATCGCAGTGTCTACCGGCTTCGCGATGTCCTTCACGCCCATCGCCTGTTCGCCGTCGCTGAGCGTGTGAATCCCCCCGGGGCCGGCACCCTTCGCGCCTTTACCGCCACCGCCGCCGAGCAGCATCTGCGTGCTGTCGAAGAACCCGGCGACCGCGTAGTACTCCTTCGTCGGAATCGGGTCGAACTTGTGGTCGTGACACCGCGCGCACAGCAGGCTCATGCCGAGCACGGCGCGGCTGGTCACGTCCACCTGATCGGCGATCAGGTCCATGCGGTAGTCGGGGTTGTTCTGCGCCCGCGGCTTCGACGTGAGCGCGAGGAACCCGGTCGCGATCAGCATCTCGTCGCGGTGCTTCGGGTCGCGCGACGGAAGCAGATCGCCGGCCACCTGTTCGCGAACGAACACGTCGTAGGGCTTGTCCGCGTTCACGGAGTTGATGACGTAGTCGCGGTACCGCCACGCCAGCGGGAACGGTGTGTTGTCGGCGTTGCCGTTGCTCTCGGCGTAGCGGGCGAGGTCGAGCCAGTACCGGCCCCAGCGCTCGCCGAACGCGGGCGAAGCCAGCAGCTTATCGACCAATTTCTCGACCGCGTTCGGCGACTTGTCCGCGACGGCTGCGGCGAGTTCCTCCGGCGTCGGCGGTAACCCGATCAGATCGAAGTACAGCCGGCGCACGAGCGTGATGCGGTCCGCGTCCGCGACCGGCGACAGCCCTTTCTCTTCCATCTTCGCGAGGACGAACCGGTCGATGTCACTGCGCGGCCACGCGGCGGCTTTCACCTTCGGCGCGGCCGGGTTCGCGACCGGCACCAGCGACCAGAAGGTCTTGGCCTCTTCCGCGCTGAGCCGCTTGTACCCGGCGCCGCCGGCGCGGGGGTCGGGCGCGCCCATCGTCACCCACTTCTCGAAGTCCGCGATGACGTTGTCCGCGAGCCGCTGCTTCGGCGGCATCTGCAACTTGCTGTTGTTGTGCTTCAGGAGCTTCACGAGGATGCTGGCGTCCGGCTTGCCGGGCACGACGGCTGGGCCGGTGTCACCGCCCTTGAGGATGCCTTCGCGCGTGTCGAGGAGCAACCCGCCCTTGACCTTCACGGACTTCGCGGAGTGGCACTCGTAGCACTGCTGCACGAGGACGGGACGAATCTTGTTCTCGAAGAACTCGACGCCCTTCGCATCGAGTTTCGGTTCCGCGTCCGCGGCGCTGCTGCGCGCGGCGTTCAGTGCGAGGAGGCAGCCGACGAGCGTGGCGATTTGAGAGAGGCGGTGCATTGTGGCGGGCCTCGGTGCGGACTACGATTCTGTGTACTGAATCCCGGTTGCGCGCGGCGCGGACAACTTTTCGCACTACGGTGGCCTTCTCATTTCTCGTAACAGAATGTAACATTCGCCCGGCGCGGCAAACTCTTCACGCTGCCAGAACGTCGGAATACGGTATCATCGGGCAGATTCCCGTTACGACCTTTCCTGCCCCTGACGGGGCACCTTTACTGAGGGTTCAGCATGTTAAACGTGAAGTGGTTGCTGTGGGGCGTTCCGGTGGCGGGCGCGGTGGTCGCGGGCGTCGGCATGGACCGGTGGCTCGGCGCCGCGGGCGAAGCCAAGCAAGACCTGAAGCCGGCCACCACGCTGCCGATCACCCGCGTCGTCCTGTTCAACTCAGGCGTCGGGTACTTCTCGCGCTCTGGCGAAGTCGAGGGCGAGGCGCGCGTCGATCTCACGTTCCCCGAAGCCGACATCAACGACCTGCTCAAGAGCATGGTCCTCGAAGACTTCAACGGCGGACGCGTGTCCGCGGTGAGCTACGACAGCCGCGAGCCGATCGCGCGCACCCTGAGTTCCTTCGCGATCAACCTGAACGGCAACCCGACGTTCTCTGGCATCGTGTCGCAGATGCGCGGCGAGCGCATCGAGGTCGCCATCAGCGCGACCGCTGCGAACCAGCCGGGCAAGCTGACCGGCACCATCGTCGGCGTCGAGAAGCAGAAGGTGCCCGCCGGCGCCGCGACCGTGGACGTGGAAGTCCTCAACATGTGGTGCGCGGAAGGCATGCGCGCCGTCAAACTGTCCGACATTCAATCGCTGCGCTTCAGCAATCCCGTCATCGAGTCGGAGTTCCGCCGCGCGCTCGACGTGCTGGCGCTGTCGCACGACAACGGGAAGAAGGCGGTGCAGTTGCACTTCGCGGGCGACGGCAAGCGCAAGGTCCAGGTCGGCTACGTCATCGAAGCGCCCATCTGGAAGACGAGCTACCGGCTGCTGATGGCGGACAAGGACAAGCCGTTCCTGCAAGGGTGGGCGATGGTCGAGAACCCGACCGACGAGGACTGGAGCGGCGTGAAGATGGCGCTCGTCAGCGGTCGCCCGATCAGCTTCAAGATGGACCTGTACAACCCGCTCTACATCAACCGCCCCACGGTCGAGCCGGAACTGTTCGCCTCGCTGCGGCCGGTCACCTACAGCGGCGGCTTCAAGGACGCGAACGGCGTCGCGTGGGCCGAAAAGCAGTTGCGCGACGAGATGGGCGACGCGAAGGACGGCGGCTTCGCCGGTCGCGGCGGCGCGACCGCACCCGGTAAGGCGATGCCGAGCGCGAAGGCCGACGGCAGGATGAGCGAGTACGACGCGCTCAAGAAGACGACCGGCGCGAACGACGAGCAGGCCAAGCACGCGAAGGACACCGCCGCGGAACTGGCCCGGCGAATGGGCCGCGACAGCGTCGGCAACGCGGCCACGGCCGGCGCGCTAGGCGACTTCTACCAGTACACCATCGACCACCCGGTTACCTTGCCCCGCCAGAAGAGCGCGATGCTGCCGATCGTCGGCAAGGACATCGACGGCACTCGCGTTTCGATCTACAACCCGAGCGTCCAGGCCAAGCACCCGCTGCTCGGGCTGCGCTTCAAGAACACCAGTGGCGCGCACCTCAACCAGGGT
>CANLGS010000315.1 GCA_947490035.1 Gemmataceae bacterium | reverse complement strand
CTGTGCTTCCAAAGGCAACACAGACAGGAATGTCTGTGCCACAAGAGAAATGGCGGGACGGCGCAGAGCCTTGTCCCACCCTACAAGACGCACCATGACATACCGACAGGGACTCCTCAGCGGCATCCTCGGCACCGCGCTCGTGGTCGGTGGTATCGGCGCGGCGTGGTGGCAGACCGCCGGCCCGCGGAAGGAAGCGGCGAAGTCGACCGTGCCCGGCGTCCAGGCGACCGTGCCCAAGACGTTCAAGGAAGATCAGGGCGCGTCGGTCATTCTCACCGCCGACTCCGAAACCAAACTCGCGATCCGCACGGCGCCGGTCGTTCGCAAGCCGATGCCGCGCAAGCGCGTATACGGCGGTGAAGTCATCGTTCCGCCGGGTCGGTCGCTGATCGTGTCCGCGCCGCTCGCCGGCACCATCCGGCCGGGTCCGATCCCGGTCGCGGGCCAGGCGGTGAAGACCGGCACGCCGGTGCTTCACCTCGTCCCGCTGCTCGACCCCGTCGGCCGCGCGAACCTGACCGCGTCGCGCGTCGATGCCGACGGGCAGGTGAAGGGCGCCGAGGAACAGTTCAAGATCACGCGCATCACCTTCGAGCGGGCGAAGGAGGTGCTGTCCGGCGGCGCCGGGCGGCAGCGCGACGTGGACGACGCCCAGGCCGCGATGGAGGTAGCGAAGCAGTCGCTCGCCGCCGCAATCGCGCGTCGCGACCTGCTCGCGAAGGTGCTCGGCGAGTTGGAATCGGGCGGCGCGTCGCCCATCGCTCTCGACCCGCCCGCGAACGGCGTGCTGCGGAACGTCTCCGCGCTGCCCGGTCAAACGGTGCCGGCCGGCGCGCCGCTCTTTGAAGTGGTGAACCTCGATACCGTGTGGGTCCGCGTGCCGGTGTACGTCGGCGACCGCGACGAACTCGACGCGACCGCACCGGCCGCGGTCGGCTCGCTCTCATCGCGTGTTGGCGACGTGACGCGCCCGGCCGCAGTGGTGTCCGCGCCGCCGACCGCGAACCCCGTTACCGGCACCGTCGATCTGTTCTACTCGGTGTCCAACTCGGGCGCGGGCGAGGGAACGCCGTACAGCCCCGGTCAGCGGGTCGCGGTGTCGGTCGCGCTGAAGGAACCGGCCGACGCGCTCACGATCCCGTGGTCCGCGATCGTCTACGACTACCACGGCGGCGCGTGGGTGTACGTGAAGGGCGCCGACCACGCCTACTCGCGCGTGCGCGTCCTGGTGCGTTACATCAGCGGCGAAACCGCTGTGCTGGCGGAAGGCCCGGCGCCAGGCAAGGAAGTGGTCATCGCAGGTGCGGCGGAGTTGTTTGGGACCGAAACTGGCTTCTCGAAGTAATTGGCCTCTCCGGGTCCAACGCTAAACCGCCCTCTCTGTCCTCTGTCCTCTGACCCCTATGCTCACTGCGCTTATCTCCAACTCGATCAAACTGCGCGTCGTCATTCTGGCGCTGTGCGTCGTGCTGCTGGTCGTCGGGTCGCGGTCGGTCCGGCGCGCGCCGCTCGACGTGTTCCCGGAGTTCGCGCCGCCGCTCGTCGAGATTCAGACCGAGGCGCCGGGGCTTTCGACCAACGAGGTCGAATCGCTCGTCACCATGCCCATCGAGAACGCGCTCAACGGCGTGCCTCACGTCAAGACGGTGCGCTCGAAGTCCGTGTTCGGGCTGTCGCAGGTCGTCCTCGTTCTCGAAGACGGCACCGACCCGCTTAAGGTGCGGCAGATGGTGCAGGAGCGCATCGCCGCCGTCACGCGACAACTCCCCACGGTCGCGCTGCCGCCGGTCATCCTGCAACCGCTCTCGACCACCAGCCGCGTCATGAAGATCGGCATCTGGTCCAAGACGCTCACTCAGCGCGACCTGACCGAAATCGTGATGTGGACGATCAGGCCAAAACTGATGGCGGTGCCCGGCGTGGCGAACGTCGCGGTGTGGGGCCAGCGCGACAAGCAGTATCAGGTGATCGTGGACCCTGACGAACTGCGCGCGAACGCGGTCACGCTGGAGATGGTGATGAAGGCGAGTGCCGACGCGGTCGCGCTCGACGCCGGCGGGTTCGTGGACACGCCGAACCAGCGGCTCCCGGTGCGGCACACGCCGTTCGTGCGCGATCCCGCCGACCTCGGCCGCACCGTGGTGGACCACCGCAGCGGCACGTCGCTGCGCCTCGAAGACGTGGCACGCGTGCAGTTCGGTTCGCCGCCCGCCATCGGCGACTCGGTCATCAACGACGGCCCCGGCATCATGCTGATCGTGGAGAAACAGCCCGAAGCGAATACGCTCGAACTGACGCGCAAGGTCGAAGCCGCCATCGAGTCGCTCAAGCCCGGACTGAAGGATGTCGAAGTCGATCCCACCATCTTCCGCCCGGCCACTTTTATCGAGCGCGCCCTGGAGAACCTCACGCACGCGCTCCTGATCGGGTGCGCCCTTGTCGCGGTCATCCTCATCGTGTTCCTGTTCGACTGGCGCACGGCGGTCATCAGCCTCACCGCGATCCCGCTGTCGCTGGTCGCGGCGCTGCTGGTGTTCGCGTACTCCGGCGCGACCATCAACACGATGGTCCTCGCAGGGTTGGTGATCGCACTCGGCGAAGTGGTAGACGACGCGATCATCGACGTGGAGAACATCGCGCGGCGGCTGCGCCTGGCCCGTCTGGGCGAACCAGTGGATCAAGCGTTGTCCAATCCGACGGGAACCGGTTTTGAACGGGTTACGGTTGCCCCCCGCTCGCCTTTTCAGATCGTTCTTGCGGCGAGCCTCGAAGTGCGGTCGGCGGTGGTGTACGCGAGCCTGATCGTGGTGCTGGTGTTCCTACCGGTGTTCTTCCTCGACGGGCTGGCCGGCTCGTTCTTCCGGCCGCTGGCGCTCGCGTATGTCGTCGCCATCGCCGCGTCGCTGCTCGTCGCGCTCACGGTCACGCCGGCGATGTCGTACATGCTCCTCACCGGGCGCAAGAATGTAGCGGCGCATGACCCGCCGCTTGCGCGGCTGCTGAAGAGCGGCTACCGCGCCGTGCTGCCGGCGTTCGTCGCGCGGCCGTGGCTGTGCCTCATCGCGCTCGTCGTCGCGTTCGCGATCACCGCCGGCGCCGCCACGCGACTGGGCCAGGAGTTTCTGCCGAACTTTCAGGAGACCGACTTCCTGATGCACTTCGTTGAGAAGCCGGGCACGTCGGTCGAGGCGATGCAGCGTGTCACGGTGGAGGCGAGCAAGCAGTTGCGCACGCTCGAAGACGAGAAGGGCACGAAGCTCGTCCGCAACTTCGGGTCGCACATCGGCCGCGCGGAAGTGGCCGACGAACCGGTCGGGCCGAACTTCACCGAACTGTGGATCAGCATCCCGGACAACGTGGATTACGAGTCGAGCGTGAAGCGCATCGCGGACGTGGTGTACGCGTACCCCGGCCTGTATCGCGACCTGCTCACGTACCTGCGCGAGCGCATCAAGGAAGTGCTCACCGGCGCGAGCGGGGCCATCGTCGTGCGCCTCTACGGTCCGGATCAGGAGGTGCTGCGCGCGAAGGCGAAGGAAGTCGAAGCTGCGATGAAGGACGTGGCGGGCGTGACCAACCTCAAGGTCGAACCGCAGGTGTTGGTGGCGCAGATCGAGGTGCGCCCGCGTGCCGAAGACCTCGCGAAGTTCGGCCTCACGCCGGGTCACGTCCGCCGCGCCGCGACCGTGCTCCTGAAGGGGTTGAAGGTCGGCGAGGTGTACGACGGGCAGAAGAAGTTCGACGTGGTGGTGTGGGGTTCGCGCGACACGCGCACCGACCTGACCGCGATTCAGATGCTGCCCATCGACATCCAAAACGGCACGCAGGTGCGGCTCAAGGACGTGGCCGACGTGCGCGTCGTGTCCGCGCCGAACGAGGTGAAACGCGAGAACACGAGCCGGCGGCTCGACGTGACGTGCAACGTGTCCGGCCGCGACCTCGGCTCCGTCGCGCGCGAGGTCGAAGAGAAGGTGAAGGTGATTCCGTTCGACCGCGAATACCACCCGGAGTTCCTGGGCGAGTACCAGGCGCGACAGGAATCGACGCGTCGTCTCTACGCGCTCGCCGGCCTCGCGCTCGTCGGAATCGTGCTGCTGCTGTTCGTGGACTTCGGGTCGTGGCGGCCGACGCTGCTCGTCGCGTTCATGATCCCGTTTGCCCTGGTGGGGGGTGTGGCCGCGGTCTCCTTCACGACGGGCGTGGTGTCGCTCGGCTCGATGGTCGGGTTCGTCACGGTGCTGGGCATCGCGGCGCGGAACGGCATCATGCTGGTGAGCCACTTCCGGCACCTCGAAACGGACGAAGGGGTGCCGTTCGGCGTCGGCTTGATCCTTCGCGGCGCGGAAGAGCGCCTGGCGCCGATCCTGATGACCGCGCTCGCGACCGGCTTGGCGCTGCTGCCGCTGGCGATCACCGGGAACAAACCGGGGCAAGAGATCGAGTACCCGCTCGCGGTGGTGATCCTCGGGGGGCTAATCACATCGACTCTACTGAACCTGTTCCTGCTGCCGCCGCTGTACTCGCTGTTCGGCCGCCCGGTGGGGACGGTGGGCGAGTAGGTGCCGCTTGCCGAGCGGCACGGCTTCGCAAGGTCTGCTGTTCCGGGACTATCCGCGTCGCTCGCACGCCAGCTAGCCCGTGCCGCTCGGCAAGCGGCACCTACCAAGAACTATTTCCCGTCAAGCTGTACCGGTCGCACCGACGATAACGGATGTGTGGAAGTTCGCACCGCGACACCCGGTCCGAGTCGCCGCGTTCAGACGTGCGGGGCGCTCGTTCTCGCGATCCTCGGAGCCGCGGGGTGCGCCGACACACAATTCCTCCGCCGCACCTGCCCGACGCCGGCGAACCCGAAGCTCGCGGGCGAACGCCCCGCGCCGACCGCCGCCTATCAGGTCGGCTGCCCCGACGTACTCGAAGTCACGTTCCTCGATCACCCCGACTGGGACGCGGTCGGTGTCGTTGACGTGGACGGGCGGTTGCCGCTGGAGCAGCCCGGCCCCGTCCGCGCCGACGGCCGCACGCTCGCGGAGATTCGCGCCGACCTCGCCGCGCTCGCGAGGTGCGAGCCGGATCGCGTCACGGTGTCGCTCGCGGCCGCGCGGAGCGCGCACGTGATCGTGTACGGCCCGATTCGCGGCCGCGCCCGGATCGTCCCTTACCAGGGTCCGGAACCGGTACTCGACTTCTTGAAGCGCGTCGGCGGGTTGCCGCCGGGGTCGAAGCTGAATCAGGTGTACGTGGTGCGGCCGAACGTCGCCGCCGCGGCCAAGCCGCAGGTGTTCCGCGTGAACGTGGCCGCGGTTCTCGTGGACGGCGACCCGCGCACGAACGTGCGGCTGCAAGGTGACGATCAGGTGTACATCGGGGAGACGAAGCAGTCGAGCTTGTCGCGCGTGCTGCCCGACTGGCTGGGCACCGCGTACCGCCGCGTGACGGGACTACTGCCGGACGACTGGTGGCCGTTCTCGAAGCCGCGCCGCCCGACGGGGTGAGCCTGGACGACAACGAGTCGCGGGAAGCCGCCTGCCATTTTGACACCCAGGATGCCAGAAGGCCAGAAGGCCACTCGTGTGATTTGGGCGCAACCGGTCTAGCGCTCAAGCAATCATTGTCCACTCGATCCCTTTCAACACCTGCCGGTGCGGGTACATCCGCTGTGTCTCCCGCTCGATGCGGTGGCCTTGGAACGCCGCCCAGTCGCCGTTGAGGAACTCACTTCG
>CANLGS010000314.1 GCA_947490035.1 Gemmataceae bacterium | reverse complement strand
GGGTCGTCGCCGTTCGCGGCGGCGTGCGACTTGTTGAAGGATTGCAGCGCGTCGAGTTGCCGCTTCTGGTCGTCGGGGCCGATGGCCGGGTTCTTGAGGTGCCGGATCATCTTCTCCGGATCACTCTCCGCCGCGACCACGCGAGTCGCCTGGAACTGCCCAGGGAGGTACCCGCTGCGCTCGAACCCGACCTGACCGAACCCGCCGCCGAGCGAGACGAAACCGGGCAGGTCGGCGTTCTCGGAACCCAACCCGTAGGACACCCACGACCCGATGCCGGGGTGGGTGGCGTCGATCCGGCCGCTGGCCATGAAGTTCGCGGCCGGCGAGTGGTTCGGGTTGCTCGCGTAGACGCCGCGCAGCACGCACAGCTCGTCGGCGCAGTCGCGGACGTTCGGGAGCAGGTCGCTGACCGGCAGCCCGGACTTCCCGCCCGGTCGGAACTTGAACGCGGACGGCAGCACGCCGCCGGTGACGCGCTCGGTGCGCAGGTCGGTGGCCCCCGGCCGCTTGCCGGCGTGCTTCTCCAGCGCCGGCTTCGGGTCGAACGTGTCGAGGTGCGACGGCCCGCCGGCCATGAACAGGAAGATGACCCGCTTCGCGCGCGCTTTGAAGTGCGCTTTTGGCGAGCGGGGGGCGTCCGCCCCCTGTTGCTTCGCGTCAGCGGCTTGCAGGTAGCTCGCCAGCCCGAGCAGGCCGACGCTGCCGCCGAGTTCGCGCAGGAACGCCCGGCGCGTCGGCGCGAAGGGATCGGTGGGATCGGATGGCGTCATCAGTGGCACTCGTGCGAAGCCGCGAGCGGCTCAAGAGAGAGTCAGTTGAGGAACAGGAACTCGTTGCTCGCCAGTAGCGCCTGCGCGAGCAACTCCCACGCCGGCGCGCCGCCCGCCCGCGCCGGCCGGACCAACTTCAACGCCGTCGCTAACTCGTCGGCAGAGGGGTCGCGCAAGAGCACTTGGCGGAACAGCGCCTTCGCCGCGTCCGCGCCGCTCTTTCCGGTGGTCGCGGCCTTCGCCAGCGCCGCGGCCGACTGGCGCACGAACGGGCTGTTCAGGAAGTAGAGTTGCTGAACGGGTGTGGTCGTCGCCTCGCGCTTCTCGCCGTGCGCTCGCGGGTCCGGCAGGTCGAACAAGCGGTGAATGTCGGCCGGGCGCTCGCGGCTCACCTTGCCGAAGACCGTCCGGCGGACGCTGCGGGGTCCGTCCAGGTTGTCCGACGGACCGCCGCCGGCGAGGTCGAGTTGGCCGCTCACCTGGAGCATCGCGTCGCGCCACGCTTCCAGGTCCAGCCGCTTGCGGGGCGCGCGCCACAGCAAGCGGTCGTCCGGGTCCGCCGCGGCACTTTTCTCGTCGTGCAAGCTTGCTTGCCGGTACGTCGCGGACGTGACCAGTTCGCGCACCAGCCACTTCATCGACCAGCGGTTGGCGACGAACCTGGCCGCGAGGTCGTCCAGCAGTTCCGGGTGCGTCGGGCGGTCGCCGAGCGCGCCGAAGTTGCTTGGGGTGGCGACGAGGTGCCGGCCGAACACCCAACCCCACGTCCGGTTCACGAACACCCGTGCCGTCAGTCCGGCCGCGTCGGTGGTGATCGCGTCGGCCAGTTCGCGCCGCCCGCTGCCGTCCTTGAAAGGCTTCGGCTCGCCGGTCGAGAGTACGCTGAGGAACCGCTTCGGGACGATCTCGCCGTGGCGCATCGGGTTGCCGCGAACGAACACCGGAAGGTCGCGGAACGTGCCCGGCTTGTAGTCGAGCACCGTCCACGTCGGGTCGCTGCCGTTCACCCACGTTCCGGCATCCCGCACGACGTTCGCAATTGTCCCCGTGTCGAGCGCCTTCTCCTTCGTCCGCAGACTCGCGACGCGCGCCTCAACCGCTTTAACTTGTGCGTCGAACGGCGCTGTGTCTTTCTTCTCCTTGACGGCGGTTCCGCGCACCTCTTTCGCATAGCTGAGACGTTGTGTCGCGTCGATCAGGTCGAGCCGGACGGTCGTGAGCGCGTCCTGACTCGCGTCGGCGCTAAGTTTCAGCGGGCGCTCCGCGAGTTGCGTGTTCGCCATCACCCCGACGAGCGCGTAGTAGTCTTCGGTGGACACCGGGTCGAACTTGTGGTCGTGGCACCGCGCGCACGCGACGGTCAGCCCGAGGAACCCGCGCGTGATGGTGTCCACGCGCTCGTCCCACTCGTCGGCGACGAACGCCGCGATCACGTCCTTCGACAGCTTCGGCTCCTTGTGGTAGACCGGCGAGAGGCCGAGGAACCCGAGTCCCGCGTAGTCGTCCGGCTTCGTGTCCGGGGTCAGGTCGGCGGCGAGTTGCAGTTTCACGAACCGGTCGAACGGCAGGTCGGCGTTGAACGCGGCGATCACCCAGTCGCGGTAGCGGTAGGGGAAGCGCGGCGGCTTGCACGTCGATTCGCTGGTCGAGTTGTCCTCGGCGTACCGGACCACGTCGAGCCAGTGCCGCCCCCACTTCTCCCCGAAGCGCGGCGACGCGAGCAACTCATCGACGAGCTGTTCGTAAGCATCGGCCCGCGTGTCTGCGGCAAACGCTTCGACTTGTTGGAACGTGGGCGGAAGGCCGATGAGGTCGAAGTAGACGCGGCGGACGAGCGTGCGCCGGTCCGCGGGCGGGGCGTGCCGTAGCTCCTGATCGTCGAGCGCTTTCAGGACGAAGAAGTCGGCCTTCGTCACCGGCCACTTCGGGTCCGAGACCTTCGGGGCGGTCTTCTCCGCGACCGGTTGGAACGACCAGAACCTGCGAGCGGCTTCGCCGATCGCGGGCTTGGCGACAGTCGCGGCCGGGAGCGGCGCGCCCATCTTCACCCACTCGCGCAGATCGGCCACGGCCGCGCCCGGCAGCTTCTTCTTCGGCGGCATGGCGGGAACGTCGGGGGCGTGCGCGACCATCAGCAGCAGCAGACTGTTCGCGTCTTTTGGTTTGACGACTGCGCCGGATTCGCCGCCCTTGCGGATCGCGTCCGGGGTGTCGAGCCGCAGCCCGCCCTGCTCTTTCTTCGCGCCCGCCGAGTGGCAAGAATAGCAGTGTTCGACGAGAACCGGCCGAACCTTCTTCTCGAAGAAATCAGTCCCCTCGTCGGCGCGGCCAAGCGTCGGCAGAAGGGTAACCAGAAGGAGCGCCGCCGCGCGAGCGGTGTCGGTCGAAAGGCGCATGACCTTCACCAAGGAGTGGTGCTGGGGAGTGACGGAATGCTGTAACAGGCTATCTTAAAGGCTGGCGAGCGGAACTCCAAGATTAGACCCGTCCCGTGGGATAGGCGCTGGCCTGCCAAAGCACCCCGCGTCCAGCCCCAGTTGACCCCTCCGATGCGGCGCGGCACGGGAGAAAGAGGCAGGCCGGCGGCCTACCCCACGAAAGCTTCGGTCACTTCTTCAACGCCTTGTCGAGGAACTCGAACAGCGCTTTGGTAGCCGGGTCGTCCCGCAGGCCGATGTCCGCGTTGACCTTGTTGTGGGTAGTCTCCTTCGCGCCGAAGACCGTGACGGGAACGCCGGCCTCCTTCAGCACGCTGCCCAGCCGCACGGCTTGCGCGCTCACGTCCGGGTGACCCGCGACGTGCAGGAGAAAGAACGGCGGGATGTGCTTGTCCTTCGCCACGTGCGCGACCGCGGAGAAGTCCTTGTGCTTCTCCGCGTCGTTGCCGAACTTCTCGCGGTGGCCGAACTTCGCCGGGGCGAGACCGTGTGCCTTCCACCGGGCCTCCGCGGTCGCGATCATTGCCGGCACGTCGTAAGTGTCCCCATCGACCGGCACGCAACCTTTCACGATGTCCAGCGATAGCTTCTCGGCCTTCAGGTAGCGGTCGTCGGTGCAGACCAGCGCGGCGAGTTGCGCGCCTGCGGAGTGGCCCATGACGAAGATGCGCTTCGGGTCGCCGCCATACTCCGCGACGTGGTCGGAGGTCCAGCGCACGCCCTTCGCGATGTCCTTGACAATGGTCCCCATGTCCACCGCGGGCAGCAGCCGGTAGTTGAGGGCGACGAAGACGAATCCCTTCTCGTTGAACACTTTCGGCTTGATCTGCACGTCCTTCTTGTCGCCCGTTTGCCAGCCGCCGCCGTGAATCCAGAACACCACCGGCAGGTGCTTCGCGCCCGCCGGGTAGTAAACGTCGAGTACTTGCCGCTCATGTCCCTTCTCGACGTACGGAATGTCGCGTTTGACCTCCTGCGCCCGCACGTCAGCGGCGACGGCGAGGACGGCGAGGAGTGTGGTCACGAGTCGCATGGTGAGCCTTTCTTGATGTAGGACAGGCCGCTGGCCTGTCACAGCTTCGACAGGCCAGCGGCCTGTCCTACAGGAGATCACGGCAACAGCACAATGCACGACGGGCTGGGGTGGCTGATCGGTTCGCCGGCCGACTTCAGGCGCCCACTCTTGGCGTCGATGCCGAACACCGCCAGGTTCTTCCCCGGCATGTTCGCGCACAGCAGCCACGCGCCGTCCGCCGTGATCGCCAGGTTTTGCGGCCCCTTCCCCAGACTCGGCGTAATGACGACGAGCGTCAACTTGCCGTCCTCGGCGATGCTATAGACCGCGATGCTGTCGTGCCCGCGGTTGGTGCCGTAGAGGAACTTCCCGTCCGGCGTGATCTTCAGGTCGGCGCAGTGGCTGGTGCCCTTGAAGTCGTCCGGCAGCGTCGGGATCGTCTGCTTCTCGGTGAGCGTGCCCGCGGTCGCGTCGTAGTCGAACGCGGTGACCGAGTTGAGCAATTCGTTGATCGCGTAGATGCGCTTCCCGGTGGGGTGGAACGTGAGGTGCCGCGGTCCGGCCCCGGCGGGCGCCTTCGCGAACGGCGTCTTGTTCGGCGTCAACTTCGCGGTGGCCGCGTCGAACGCGTAGCAGAGGATTTGGTCGGTCCCGAGGTCGGCGGCGAAGGCGTACTTGTTATCCGGGCTGACGACGATGCTGTGCGCGTGCGGTTCCTTCTGCCGCTTCGGGTCCACGCTTGAACCCTTGTGCTGGAAGAACGACGCCTTCTCGCCGAGCGACCCGTCGGCCTTGACCGGCAGCGACGCGACACTGCCCGAAGTGTAGTTCGCCACGAGGACGGTCTTCCCGGTCTTATCGACATCCAGGTAGCAGGCCGCGGTGCCTTCCGCCGACTGCCGGTTGAGAAACTTCAACTCGCCGGTGCGCCCGACGACCTCATACGCCGCGACCTGCTCGTTCTCCTTGCCGCCGAACTGCTTGGCGTGGATCGAGTACAGGAACTTCTTGTCCGGCGACAGCGCCAGGAAGAACGGGTTCTCGGCCCCCGCGGTGCGCGCGATGTGCTTGAGTTTGCCCGCCTTGCCGTCGAACTCGTAGGCGTGAATGCCGCCCTTGTCGCCGGGCGCGAACGCGGTCACGAATACGAGTGGGTCTTTCGCGGGGGCGAGTGTCGGGGCGGCGATGAGGGCAAGAGCCGCCAGCGCGAGAGCCTGGATTCGCCGGTCAGCGGTCATGGTGCGAACTCCTGGGTGGGGTAGGTTTGCCTCGGACCAGTTTCGGCCGGCACCCGTCCGCCGTCAATCACATTGTCGCTGCCGACGGCCGCGCCGCGCGCCAGCGCATCCACCCGGCGACCAGAAGCGCCGACAATCCGGCCCCGAACGTCGCCCACGCCCACCGCCGTTCGCTCGCGTACTCGCGCATCTTCTCGCGCGGCACCCGCGCGAACCACTCCTCCGGCCCGACCGCCGAGGCGATCGGCTCGCGGCCGGCGTGG
>CANLGS010000313.1 GCA_947490035.1 Gemmataceae bacterium | reverse complement strand
TGGTTCATCCCCGTTCTGGAATCAGTTCGCCGGGGGAACGGAACTTTTCGCTGGAAAAGCAGCGGAATTCACGAGCCGTGTGAACCAAAAACGGGATCGAACTCGAACCAATAATTCCATCGAAAGCCCAACTTCCGATCAGCCTAGGCCTATCCCACAAAACCGCTTACGCTTCCGGCTCGTCATTCGGCGCTCACTCCAGGCGCCAGCGGGCGACGCCCTGGAACAGCGTGGTCGGGTTCAGTACCTTCGGGCTGACCGCCGTGTCGGAGTCGTCGGTGTACACCTTCACGCTGGTGCTGAACAGCGTGTGACGGTCGAGCTGCCACAGTGGCACGAACGGGATGCACTCGTTGAACAACTTCTGCACCTCCGCCGTTTTCGTCGCCAGAGCCGAGAACTCGCGGTAGGCGCGCAACTCGTTGAGCAGTTGACCCAGACGGGTGTCGTCCCCGTCGGCGCCGCTGTCGCGCGTCAGGAAGCCGGTGAAGTTGCGCCCGCCGCGGGTCGCCGCGGCCGGGTCGAGCATCGCGCCCAGCGCGTAGGAAAACCAGTCGTCCGGGTAGTCCAACGGGATGTACGCGAGGTCGTAGCGGTGTTCGTCGTGGACGCGCTCGAACAGGTCGCGCAGCGGGAGCGGTTCGAGCCGGATCGTGAGCTTGCGGCCCGCCGCGTCCTTGAACAACCCCTCGATCTGCGCCTTGATCTTCTCGCACGCGAGTTTGGCTTGTGGGTCGTCGCTGGAGTACGCGAGGTCGAGTTCGGTCTTCGCGCCGATGTCGATGAGGTACGTGCGGAACTTCGTCAGCGCGAGGTCGCGGTTGCCCAGCGGGACCGTCTGCCCGCCCGCGCCCTTGACGGTCGCCCAACTCTGCGGCGGGAACGGCCCGGTCATCGCCTTATGGTACTCCCCCTTCCCCGCCCGGTACACGTCGGTCAGCACCGCTTCGCGGTCGATCGCCAGCGACAGACCCTGCCGCAGCGGTTTGCTGCGCAGCGCCGGGCGGTTGTGGTTCACCGCAAGCACGTGGACGCGGCGGTTGGTGGTCGCGGTGTGCTCCTCGACCTTCCCCCCGAGCGCCGCCCGGTACTTCTCCAGGTCGGCCGTCGCCACATCGGTGAGGATGTGCAAACTCCCCTGTTGGAACGCCTCGACCACGTTGTGAACCTTCGCCACTTCGAGCAACCTGACTTCCTTGATGAAAGGTTGATTCGAGCGGTCGCGCCAGCGGCCGTAGAGCGGGTTGTCCACGAACACCATCTCGCGCGGCGAGTTCCCGTCGGGCTTCGGGTTGGAGTGCAACCGGAACGGTCCCGTCCCGATCGGCGCCTCCGCGAACACGCGGTCGTCGATCGGCACGCCCTTGTCCGCCATCCACCGCGCCGGAAGCAGCTTGAACGTGAGCAGCGCACGCGGGTCCGGGTGACCCTGTCGCAAGGCCACCCTCACTGTCGTGTTGTCCTTCGGCGTGGGCAGGTCGTCGAGCCACGGCAGCCCGTAGGAGTTCCACGTGTCCGGGCGGGTGGCGAGCAGCTTGAGCGTGCCGACCACGTCGTGCGACTCGAACCCGAACCGGCCGGTCGCGTCGCGGTCGAACGTGCGGAGGGTGAACTCGCGGGCGCCCGGCGTCACGGCCGGCATCGCGACCGCGCCGGCCGCCCGGTACCGCGCGCCGCGGCCGTCGTCGGGCACCTCTGCGAGCAGCCCCTCGAAGAGTAGTTCCACCGCCTGCTTCTCGCTGTCGAGCCGCGCCAGCACGGGCGACATGAACTGCGGGTACTGTCTCACACCGACGTACAGCGTCTGGTAGCCGGTCTTGAGTTCGCGCTGCATCTCGCGCGCGCCGGGGATGGTCGGGTCGAGCGCGACGGCCCGCGTCAGTGCGTCGCGCGCGGCGGTCAGGTCGTTGACACCCTTTTTATCCTTCGCGCGGGTGAATGCAGTCTGGGCAAGTCGCGAAAGTTCGGTGCGGAGGGCGCGAACCGGTTCGCCGCCGCCGCCGGGGTAGTTCGCCTCGAACTCGTCGAGCAAGTCCTTCGCCTTGACGTGGTGGAAGTGCTTGTCGGACGCGAGCAGCCGCTTCGCTTCCAGCACGCGTGCGGCGGCGACCTTCGCGGCGACGGCGGCATCCTTCGGGTACGCGAGCATGAGCCGGCTGCCGTTCTCGCGGACGCGCTGCCAGTCGGCGATGGTGACCGAGTTGTCCAGTTGGAGCAGGCGCACCTCGCGCAACCGGTCCGCGAGCGGTTTGCGCAGTTCGTCCCACCCGCGCCCCTTGCGGATGTTGCGCTCGCGCGCGTAGTCGTGGAACCGGAGCGCCGCGCCGAGCAAGCGTTCCGCGGCGGCGAGTTGGTCGAACGCGGTCCACCCTTGCGGGCCGTTCGCGGTGCCGAACGGCTTGGCTGCCAGCACGAGGTTCGCTTCGGCGAGCGCGATCTCCTCAAAGTGATCGACCCGCCGGACCTCGGCCGCGTTGATCCCGACCGGCGCGCCGAACTGACCGTCGCGGTCGAGTTCCTGCACGCCGAACTGCGGCGGTAACTTCTCACCGCGAGCCACCGGAATCGGCTTGATCCGCGCGCTCCCGGTCTTCGTCGTCATCTTGTCGAACGGGACGACGTGCTTCTGGAACAACTCCTTGATCGCGGCGTGCGTCGCCTCGTCCGCGCCGCGCGCGAGTTCATCCAGGCGCACGTCAGGCGCGGTTCCAGGTCCGGCGTCCGGTCCCTTCGGCCGCACGACGGGATCGTCTTCGACCACCACGCGCTTCTTCACCCCGCCCTTGGGGTCTTCCTCCTCGGCCGGCGGTTGCGCGATCGCGCCCAGCGCGCAGGCCGCGAGCAGGCCCGCGACCGCGGCGGCGGCACGAAGCCACGAGCGGCGGGCGCGCGAGTTGTCGGACATCGGGTGCCTCGGATGCGGAACATGGGTGGTGTGGGTGTGTTGATGATACCACGCCGCCGGGCGGGTGCGAAACGGGGAGGTGTGAGGATCGCATGATTCCGTGACTGGACGCTTGACCGGCGCGCGCATTCCGCGTTCAATACCACCGCCGTCGGAAGTCCGCCCGCACCGCCCCGGCACTGTGCCGGACCGGGTCGCGGTGAACCTCCGTCGCTCTCAGGAGTCTCGTCGATGCGTAAGCTGCTGCTCTCCCTCGGGTGCCTGTTCTTCATGGCCGGCCTGGTCATCGCCGGCGAGGTCACGCTCGTCAAGTTCGACAAGGAGAAGAAGGAAGTGACCGTGAAGGAAGACGACAAGGAGAAGACCTACAAGATCTCCGACAAGACGAAGTTCTCCTCGACCGACAAGGACGGCAAGGCGACCGAGATGACCTACGAAGACGCCGTCAAGGGTCTCGGCAACCCGAAGGCCGGAGGCAAACTGAAGTTCGACATCACCGTGAAGGACGGCGAGATCACCGAGGCCAAGATGAAGGGCAAGAAGAAGTAACCGACGCTTCGCGACCGTCGAAGGTCTAAAAGTCGCAAGTCGTAACGCCGAAGACGCCATCAATCTGGTTCTTCGACGTTACGACTTGCGACTTTTAGTCCTTCGACTTTTCCCCGCGACCACCTTCCGACTTGTGACTTCCAACAGGTGAACGTAAGATGACGTAAAACCTAACGTCGCGCGAGGTCGGACATGGCAAAGACCAAGAAAGATAAGACGGAGAAGAAGGACATCGTCGCCTTCAAGGTCGATGCCGACCTCGCCAACTTCCTCGACAAGCTGCCGAACAAGAGCGAGTTCATCCGCCGGGCGATCCTCGCGCAGTTCAACATGACGTGCCCGCTCTGCACCGGTTCGGGCGTGGTGCCGGCCGGGTTACACCACCACTTTGAACACATGATCGAACACCACTCGACGCGGCCGTGCGAGAAGTGCAAGACGCCGGTCGCGTTCCCGCTCGCGTCCGACGGGGTTGTGCCCGCCGACAAGAACCGCCTCGAACAGTTCCTCAAGGGCGGGCCGCTGTACTGCACCAAGTGCTACCCGTCCGTGCCGCCGTGCGACGACTGCGGCTGGCACGTGATGATGGAGAAGGTGGCCGAACACTTCAAGAAGGTGCATTCACACGCTTAATCAGTATGCAGTGGACAGCAGGCAGTGAGCAGTAAAGGCAGAAGACCGGAGCCATTACGCTTCTGGTCTTCTGCCTTTACTGCTCGCTGCTACTGTCCACTGCGTACTCGCTCGCGAAGCAAGCGTTAGAACTGATCCAGCCAGAAGTGGTTGCCGCGGTAGTACCGCATCGGGGTCCACAGTTCGTAGCGCCAGCCCGGCTCCTTGAACGCGGGGTAAGCCATGTAGGCGGGCGGTTTGACGTAGGGGTGTCCCTTCGGCTCCGGCCACTGCGGGCTGTTCTGCGGCCAGTAGCTGTGCGGGAAGTAGTAGTAGGGGTAGTAGGAGTACCGCGGCAGCGCCGGCTCCGGCCCCTGCGGGAAGTCGAACCGCTGTTGCGGCTGGGGCTGCGTGTAGAACGCGGGCGGCGGCGGTTGCTGCGCCGACGCCGGTTGCCCGGCCCCGACCCACAGCGCCACGCCGAGCGCCGCGAACCCGAGTCGCGGAAGCCAAGTGCGCATCATCGTCCTCCGTGAAAGCTGAATGCGACAGCCGGCCCGATTGCGGGCCAGACTTCCTGTCAAGCGAAGCATACCTCGCGCATTTCCCTTGCGAAGCCGCGAGCGGCTTGAAAGGACGGAAATCGTACAACGAACAATGTCCTGTGCCGCTTCTGGCGCGCGCGCATCAAGCGCCGAGTCGGGACACATAACAGGGGGCTGACGCCCCCGCTCGCCAAGAATCATTCAAGTTATGACCACCGACACCGACGTTTACGACAACCCGCTCATCGGCCGGTACGCCTCCGCGGAAATGGCCGAGCGCTGGGGGCCGCTGCGGAAATTCCGCACGTGGCGCCGGCTCTGGCTCGCGCTCGCGGAGGCCGAAGCCGAGTTGGGACTCCTCGCGGACGACGGCGTTTCCCCGCGCATCACCCCGGCGCAACTCGCGGAACTTCGCGCGCACCTCGACGACATCGACCTGAAGCGCGCCGCCTCGCACGAGAAGCGCCTGCGGCACGACGTGATGGCGCACATCCACGCGCTCGGCGACGTGGCGCCCGCGTGCAAGGAGATCGTTCACCTCGGCGCGACATCGTGCTACGTCACCGACAACGCCGACCTGATTCTGATGCGCGAAGGGCTGAACCAGTTGTGCGAATCGCTCGCGTGCGCAATCGACGCACTCGCGACCTTCGCGCTCGCCTGGAAGGACGAGCCGGCGCTCGGCTTCACGCACTTCCAGCCCGCGCAACTCACCACGGTCGGCAAGCGCGCGACGCTGTGGCTGTTCGACTTCGTACTCGATCTTCAGGAACTCGAGCGCCGGCGCGACGAACTGCCGTTCCGCGGCGCGAAGGGGACGACCGGTACGCAGGCGAGTTTCCTCGCGCTGTTCCGCGGCGACCACGACACGGTGAAGGCGCTCGACGCGCTCGTCGCGAAGAAGATGGGTTTCGACCGCGTGTTCCCGGTCACAGGGCAGACGTACTCGCGGAAGATCGACACGCAAGTTCTCGACGCGATCAACGGCCTTGCGCAGAGCGCGCACAAGTGGGGTTCCGACCTGCGGCTGTTGGCGCACCGGCAGGAGATCGACGAGCCGTTCGAGGCGGAACAGATTGGCTCGAGCGCGATGGCGTACAAGCGGAACCCGATGCGCGCCGAGCG
>CANLGS010000312.1 GCA_947490035.1 Gemmataceae bacterium | reverse complement strand
GTCTACACGTGTGGATCGCGGCGCTGTTGCTGATTCTGTTCGCGGTCGTCGCGCCGGTCACCGCCGGCGAGAAGGAGGACCGCGCCCGCAAGGCCCGCGCGGCGCTCGCCCTGGCGGGCGCGCCGCCCAAGACCGCGGTCGCACCGGCCCCGCACCCGAAGGTCACCGGTTACCCGGAAGGGTACGCCAAAGCGACGAGCGACCTTCAACCGCTGGTGGTCTACGTCGGGGTGCCGGTGACGCCGGTGCGGGGCGCCGTGGTCGTCCGGATCGACTCGTTCGCCGGCGTGGACGCGCCGGCCGTGGTGGTCGGTTACCCCGTGGCCGATCGGCTGTTCATCTCCGCGACGCTGAAGGGGGACGCGACCCCGAAGGAAGTGCAGGCCGCGGCGGACGCGGCCGGGCGGAAGATCGACGCGCCGTCGGCGAAGGATACGCCCGCGCCGAAGCCGCTCGACTGGTCGGTGCTGGTCACCGCCGAAGAGGAGATCGCGGCGGACGCGGAGTTCGCGTGCCTGTTCCGCCGTCAGCGATTCGCTTCGTGCGCTCCACTTTCACAACCCGAACCGGCGCCGGCCACGGCTGCGGCCACAAGGATTGCGCCACAGTTCGGCCACGCCGGGGTCGGGCGGTGGCGGCGTTCCGGAGACCCCGAAGAGTAGTAGGGCCGCGGTGCAGGACACACGGAATCGTCGCATTTCCGTCCCTCTGCCACTGCCGAGTGAAAGACCGGCCGGCACTTCTCCATTTGGCGGGAGCGGTATAACTGCGATCGCACCGGGCCAACGTGTTGCGCTACACTCGCCCGTTTGTGACTTCCTTACCGACGGGAGATACCGATGCCGAGTATCCGCGAATATCATACGGTCGTCAAGGAACTGGAGTTGCCGGTCGGCGACCGCCTCCTCGTCGTGCAGACGCCGCTGCGGGCCGACGGCACGCGGCCGGACGTCGGGTGGGTCACGACGATCACGATCCGGGACAGACGGACCAGCGACGCGAACGCCCGGATCGCGAAGGTCGAGCGGGTCACCACCTTCGTCGCCCACGCGCCGGGCGGCCTCCGGCGGAAACTCCGAAACCGCCCTCGGACGACGGAGAAATGCCTCCTCTACCCGAGCCGGACCGACTACTCGACCTGGACGTGGTGGGGGCACGCCTGGACCTCGGCCGCGTCCTCGACGCCGGGCCTGTCGTTCCGTCCCGCCGACCTGCTGCCACTCGTCCGCGGGTGCGTCGAAGTCGGAGAGGGACGACCCCTCGTGGACTGGCTCGTCGAGAACGCGACCGAGGTCGCTCCGTTCCTCACGGAGGCCGGATGGCTGCCCGCCACGCAGGAGGAGTTCGATTCGGTGAGGGCGGAACGGAACGAGAAAGTCCACGCGCCGGACGACGAGGACGAGGACGACGGCGGCTGGGAAGACGATGAGTACGACGACAATCCTGACCACGACAGGTGGCGGTAGTTCGCGGTTTGCAGCGGAGGTTCACCAGCAAGACACTGTCTGTGGCAGTCAGGGGGACAGGGACGCCGACTCGATCTTCGCGATCGCGAGGATGGCGGCGTCTCGGGTCGCGTTGCCGGAGGCTGTTTTCAACTTCTTGAGGGCCGGGAGTGCGGGGGTTGCATCCGCGCCGTACTCCCCCAACGATCGAATCACCTGGACGATTGCCTCTCCGTCGTCGAGGGCCGCGACCAGCGCGGCAACCTTGTCGGCGGTCTTCGCGTCAATCACCGACAGTTGGGCGATGCCGGCGAGCCGCCGATCTCGGAGTGTGCGATCTTGCCTCGTATTCGGCGCTGACACACAGCCCATGACGGAGGCGGCCAGGCGCTTGTCATTCGGGGCGATTTTCACGAGCACGGGGAACAGGTCTTCGTAGAAGTTGCCCGCCTTCGGATTGCCTCCACCCCAGAAAAATGTCTTGTCGTTGCAGTACAAGAGGAGGGGCACGGTGATGGTCGCTTCGCTCCCCAGTTCGCCGAGGGCCAGGATCGCCTCGCGTTTGTTCTTGCCGCGAAGAATGGCAACGACGTGAGGGTGAACCTTCGGGTTGATCTTTTCGAGCGTCTCCGCGGCGGTGGTCTGGATCGCACCCACTTTGCTCTGCATCGCTTCGATGACCTGTTCGCCCACACAGTTAGCGGCGACGCCGAAGTCCCCGATCTTGTGGAGCGATTTCACGCGCTCCTCCGGCTCGGCGGCGTTCAGCCCCTTCGCAACTCGCTCCACCTCCGCTCGAATTTTGGCCGCTTCTGCGATCGCGTTCAGATTGTCCAGTGCCCGGCGCGCGAATCCCCGAACCTCGTCGTCGCCGTCCTTCGCTGCCTTGTCCAACGCGGCAGCCGCCGGTTCTGCCTCCGCACCCATCTCGGCGAGTGCCTTGCTCGCATCGCGGCGGAGGGCTTTGTCGGCGTCGGTGAGGTACGCCCCGAGCGCTACGGCGGCAGTTCGCCGCACGGCCGCGTCCGGGTCTTTGGACGCCTTGATACTTTCCGCCAACCGCACAGCCACGACCGACCGTGGCGGGGGAGGCGGCATTAGCACAACCTTCGGAGCAGGGGCGATCACCTTGAACGGGGCGTCTGGGTCTGGCAGGTCGTACATCGCCGCGAGTTGGGGTACACACCACTTGCAGTTCAACGCGACGAGCGCCTCTGCCGCATGTTCGGCCGCGCGCGGCCACGGGTAGCGGGCATACACGAGCAACTGCTGCGCGACGTTGTGGCGCGTCCGGGGGCGGAGCGCCTCGACCGCGGCGGCCCGGAGGTTCGGATCGCACTCGAACACGGCCCAGCGGACGAGTGCTTCGGTGGATTCCGGCGTGTCGATCCGCTTCAACAGTTCGCACGCCAGTCGCCGCACGTCGCGGCTCTCGGCCGCCAGAATCTGCTGCACGCACGGCACGGCTTCGGGGGTCGCCCACTGCTTCGGGTCGTGGTCGCGGAAGCCGGGCCGAACGCGGCCTTCCCACTCCGTTGGCATCAGCGCCTCGTAGAGGTCATCGGTGTTCGGCCTGGGGTCGCCCCTTCGCATACACGCCTGAGCGGTCTCCCGAAGGTTTTTCGAGAGCGTATGGAGCGCCTCGGCCTTCTCCTTCGTCAGCGCGGCGTCGAACCCGATCTTGAACGGCAGGCCCGCCAAATCGGGACGGCCTTCGCAAGCGACCGCCGTCCCGTGATAGGGCTGACCGCTCTTCTTCCGCTTCCTCGCGAGCGTCACAAGATCGGCCGCCGCGCTCGCGCCGTCCGTATCCAGGCTGATCTCGCGGATGCCGAGCAACTCCTTATCTAGTTCTTCCGACTTCCGCGGATCGATTCGTTTGGCGAGCGCGTGGATCGAGAGGCCGCGGGCGTCCTTCGGCGGGCTGGCCGGTCCTGCGCCGTGGCCGGCTTCTGAGGGGAAGCGCGAATCAGGAACGGGAGGAGAGGCGGCATTGACCGCAGCGCCGAGTGCGGCTGGCACGTCCGCGTCGGGAGTGTCACCGGCGGCGACCGCCAGGAAGCGTGTCGCTTTAGCCTTCGACTCCGCATCACCATTTCGGGTGAGGGGGACGAGGTAGGCGATCAACGCCGTTCGCGTCGCGGTCACTCCGTACAGTTCCTGCATGCCCTTGACTGCCAGATCGAGTTCGCCCTTAGGGGTGGCGAGAAGCGGCTGGGCGAACTCTTTGGCCTTCAGAGCGATCAGGGCTTTCGGATCGGTCTGCAGCGACACATACTGAGCGACCTCTGCCAGCCGTGCGTCCGGCAACGGCGCGGCCGTCGGCTTCTGCGCCGCCAGCCAGTCGGGGTCGCGATCCGGGTCTCGGCCCGACAATTCCTTCAGTGCAAAGCCGACCGCCTTGCGATACGGGCTGTCGGCCGCGGGCGCTGTGGCCGGAGGCACGTCCACCTTGCGGACCGCGACGAAGTAGTCGTACCGCTGGTGGCTCGACCAGTTGCCCGAGTTGAGGACGGGCTGGACGACGGAAAAGTCTTGCCGGAGGTAGGTGATGTCCGCGGAAACGAACTGACCGCCGCCCCGGTAGTACGCGGGCGTCGTGGGCGGCGGCAGCGCCTGGCTGGGATCGGGGACTGCCCCGCGGACCAAGTCGCTCTCATGAAGGGACGGCGCGTGACACATCACGCAGTTGCGGGGGTGGTTCACGCGGACGACTTCGCGGCGGTATGTCGCCGCCACTTGGCTCAACGACTCCGGGAGGGGTCGAGCCGGGGTCGGCGGAGGGCCGACCGGAAGAGCGCCGGACGGAGGTTTAACCGGTGGCGTGACTGTGCCAACCGGAGAGCCGAGCGGAGGAACTGGTGAAGGGGTCACGGACGACGGAGGCACGACGGCCCGAGCAGGGTCGCCGAGTGCCGGAACTGTGGGGTTGGTGTTTCGCGCTTCTTCGGGCCGCGGGCGTTCGGGGCGGAACGCCCGAACCCAGAAGACGCCTGCGCCACCCAGTGTCAGCGCCACGAGGAGGCACACGCCGACAGCTCGCCAGTTGCGACTGCGTTTCGGCGTGGGGAGCTGCTCAGTCCGACGCGAAGCGACTTTGGGCGGAACAGCCGAAGCCGGACCAGGAACGGTCTGGCCGGTTCGATGCGAGGGCGGCGTCGGGCGGGAGGGGGAGGCCGACGCGGGCGCGGGGGACGCCGCGGCGGGCTTGGTTGACGAAGGGGTCTGCCCGCGAACGTCCGCAGCCTTCACCGGCACGAGTTTGCGTGTCCGCGGACACGTGACGGTAAGCCCCACGTCGTCTTCGGTCACAGAGATCGGCAGGTTGCAGCACGCACAGCGCACGTATCCAGACATGGGCGGACTCCTGTGGGAGCACATTCAAAGACACAGGATACCGCTTGTTTGAGTTCGCCGCCACCCTTTTCCTGCATCGGTCCGTGCCCTGCCACGTGCGGGGACGGTCCGTTGCTGTGGTGGTTCGCGACAAACAGCAACGGCTTTTCGGCTCGGTGCTCTGACCGAACGGAGCGCTGGATCAAGCAGCCAAAGGCAGTTGCCCGCAGCGGGCCACATGCCAGTCTGTTTACCGGAACTTCGCCTTGCCCTGTTCGACTAATCTCACCCGCTCGATGGCTACTTGGATGCTCACCGCGATCCCGACCACGCACAGCACGATGAGAACCAGTTTGATCAGCGTCTTCCGTTTAGCCCTCGCGCGCCGCTCCCGTCTCCTCCGGTCGGCTCGCGGATCGTAATCGCTCTCCTCTTCTTCCTCTTCTTCCGGTTCGGTTTCCGGCTGGTACGCCACAACCGTGAGCGGCTTGGGCGGGTCAGGAAGCGTGACGACAAGGGGCGCGGTCGCGACGGTTGGAGGAGCGTCGCCCCGCATGTCCGCGGCCTTCACCGGCACGAGTTTGCGTGTCCGCGGACACGTGACCGTCAGCCCCACGTCGTCTTCGGTCACAGAGATCGGCATGTTGCAGCACGCACAGCGCACGTATCCAGACATGGGCGGACTCCGGTAGGGAGTACATTCAAAAGCCCAGGATACCGCTTGTTCGATCCTATTGCCACTCCTCTCGTCAGTAACTGGACGAACCCGCGGCCTGACCCGCGGCTTGCCGCGAACCCTCAAGCCGAGACGCCACGCGCGAACCGGGCCGGACGGGCCGACTTGGTCGGCAGCACCCGCACCGCTGACTGCGGATCGGTACGGAGCATCTCCGCGAGCCGGAAGAAACCCCCGCTTGCTTGAACGACCTCGGCCAACTCGTCCGCGATCGTCTGGTCGGTTGGGTTGGCACGGAG
>CANLGS010000311.1 GCA_947490035.1 Gemmataceae bacterium | reverse complement strand
CACCGCCCCGGGCGGCGAGACCCGAGGCGGCGCGAGGAGGGTGCTTCCTTCGTGATTCACTTACGGAACGCTGGTGATCCAGCCGTCTTTGAGCTTGCCGTCGCGGGCGACGAAGTACTTCAGCGGCAGGAACGTGGACAGGTCTTTGTGGTTCAGCACGAACGTCACGTTGTCGATGTTGAGCGTCTCCCACAGGTGCAGCCCGACCAGCACGTCGCCCTTCTGAATCCCGGCAGTCGCGGCGACGCTCCCGGCGGCAACGTCCATCACCTGCACCCCGCCGCGGAGTTGCGGGTTCGCCTTCGCGACCGCCTCCGCGCCGACCGGGGCGACCTTCACGCCGAGCTTCTTCCACACCGCGTCGCCCGCGCCGACCGGCACCTTCGGCGCGGCGGTCAGCGAAATCTCCAGGTCGGTCGCGACGCCGGCGCGTTTCACCTTCACCGGCACCTTCGCGCCCGCTGCCTTGTCAATCAGCCCGCGCTCGAAGTCGATGGACGTGACAACGGTGATGTCGTCCACCTGCTCGAGTACGTCGCCCACCTTGAACCCCGCGGTCGCGGAGGGTGAGTTCGCTTCCACCTGTTCGACGCTCACGGTCCGCTTCGCGGCGCTCTCGGTGACTTCGCGCGTCACTTGATCGCGGAGCGTGAGGCCGTGGCGGACGCCGAGCTTGCGGCGCACGCCGATCAGGTCCGCGGCGCGGGGGATGACCGCATCGACCGGCAGCGCGAAGCCGATGTTCTGCGCGCCGGCGCGGATCGCGACATTGACGCCGACCACCTCGCCCAACACGTTCAACAGCGGGCCGCCGCTGTTGCCGGGGTTGATCGGCGCGCTCGTCTGAATTAAGCCCTTGTAGCCCATGTCCTTGTTCAGCGACACGTCGCGGCCCTTGAACGATACGCGGCCGTCGGTGACCGAGTGTTCGTAGCCGAAGGCATTGCCGATTGCAATGACCGCTTCGCCCACCATCAGGTCCGACGACGTGCCGAGGCCGATCACGGGGAGCGGCTTGGCCGGCTCGATCTTGATGAGCGCGAGGTCGGCTTCCTTGTCGGTCGAAACGATGCGGGCGGTGTGGCTCGCGCCGTCGTGCAGCCGGACGCGGAGGCTGGTCACGTCATCGACGACGTGGAAGTTGGTGAGGATGTAGCCGCGCGGGTCGAGCACGATGCCGGTGCCCATGCCGTTGACGCGCTGCGGCTGCCCGGCCGGGCGGAACGGGTCGCCGCCGGGTTCGGCGACGGTGCGCTCGCTGTGGATGTTCACGACAGCCGGCTTGAGCCGCTCGTACACCTCCACCACCTGATCGCGCCGCTTGGGCGGCGTGACGGCGGGGTCCCCGGCGTTCGCCGCCGCGGGCGGCGGGTCGGAGAACGCGGGGGTGTAGGCGACCGCGCCGACGGCGGCGACCGAGAGAGCGGCCGGCACCAGTAGCCGGTGGCGCGCGAACCGGAGTAACGAGGTGAGTGTCACCGAACGCATGTGGCCCCCGTGCCAGCGACAGAATCCTTCCTGACAGCACCCTTGTTCGGAACGCGGGCACGAACCGCTATACGCTCCGCTCGCAAGGAAACAAAAGGATACGCGATCCGGGCGCGCCTGCGCCGCGCGTACCCCGTGGCGCGAACGGAACGGTTGGCCGGATTCGCAAACTCTGCCGACTGCGCCGGTCGTGCGGCGCGTTGTCGCTTGTTGGGCAAACGAGTAGGGTGAACGTGCGCGAGTGACTTGAGCCGAACCTGCTCGATTCGTACTCGACACTTCGGGTCCGACGCTAAACCGCGAGTATCTTCACAATGGCCCGCACCCCGCGCATGGCGCAGATCGAAGCGCTTCTGGCCGACGAACCCGACGACGCGTTCCTGCGCTACGGTCTGGCAATGGAACACGCCAGCGCCGGCGACGACGCGACGTGCGCGACTATCCTCGGCGACCTCATCGCACGCACCGCGGCGCAGCCTTACGTCCCGGCGTTCCTCATGCGCGCGCAGGCGCTCATGCGACTCGACCGCACCGAGGAAGCGTGCGGCGTACTCCGGCAGGGCATCGTCGCCGCGGGCCGCGCCGGGGACACGCACGCGCAAGGCGAAATGCAGGGGCTGTTGTCTTCGATAGAGTGAAGAATGATTCACCGCGGAGAACGCGGAGGACGCAGAGAAACAAGGAGAGCAATCATGAACTGGTTCTGGGTCTTCCTCTGCGTCCTCTGCGTCCTCTGCGTCCTCTGCGGTGAATCCTCTTCGCGCGGCGCGGACATCGACAAGACCAAACTCGCGGAGATCGACACCGCGGTCGAGGCCGCGATCAAGCGCGGCGAACTCCCCGGCGCGGTCGTGGTCGTCGTCCACGCCGATGCGGTCGCTTACCGCAAGGCGTTCGGTAATCGCGCCACCAAGCCGGACGCGGTCGCGATGACAAGCGACAGCGTCTTCGACATGGCTTCGCTCACCAAGCCCGTCGCGACCGGCACTTCGATTGCGCTGCTGATTCAACAGGGGAAGCTGAAGCCGGAAGACCTTGTGAGCAAGCACTGGCCGGAGTTCGCCGCCAACGGCAAAGACAAAGTCACCGTCGAACACCTCCTGTTGCACACGTCCGGGTTGATCGCGGACAACGCGATTGCCGACTACGCTGACGGGAAGGCGAAGGCGATTGAGCGGATCGCGGGGCTGAAGCTGGAGGCGCCCGCCGGGACGCGGTTCAAGTACAGCGACGTGGGGTTCATCGTGCTGGGCGAACTGGTCGAGAAGGTCGGCGGGATGCCGGTGGACAAGTTCGCGAAGAAGCACGTGTTCGACCCGCTGAAGATGGCCGACACCGGGTTCAACCCGGTCGACGCGCTCAAGAAGCGAGTGGCCCCAACCGGACTTCGCGACAGCAAGATCATCCTGGGCGAAGTCCACGACCCGCGGGCCTTCAAGATGGGCGGCGTGGCCGGGCACGCGGGTCTGTTCTCCACCGCCGACGACATGGCACGCTACTGCCGCATGTTGCTCCGCGACGGCGAACTCGACGGCACGCGCGTCCTCGACGCGAAGACCGTGAAGCTGTTCACCGAGGCGCACGCGGTCCCGGTTCTGGACAAGGCCGGGAAGGAGTTGAAGGGCGCGCGGTCGTTCGGGTGGGACGTGGACACGAGCTATTCGGCGCCGCGCGGCGACGGGTTCAAGAAGGGTGAAGGCTACGGGCACACCGGGTTCACCGGCACGAGCGTGTGGGTCGATCCGGGCACGAAGACAGCGGTGATTATCCTCACGAACCGCGTTCACCCCGACGACAAGGGCAACGCCACGCCCCTCCGACGCGCGGTGGGAACGATCGTCGCCGCCGCCGTCGGGAAGAAGTAAGTGAGGCAGAAGAAAGCGCCGCAGATGACGCAGACGAACGCAGATCAAGACCAAGAGAACGAGTGTTTTGAAGAACACTACTTCTTGGCTTTATCTGCGTCCGTCTGCGTCATCTGCGGCGCATTTTCTCTTCGTTCTTGCTCCGCGGCTCTTTTTCTTCTTGGTCCGTTCAGGATCGCGCCGACGAACGTGTGCCGAACGAACAACGCGTAGGTCACGAGCAAAATCGCCAGCGCCGCGGCGCTCACGAACGCCCACTTCACCAGGCCCGGTAGCGGCCAATCCTTCACCCAGAACTGGAGCAGCACGATGGGCGTGATGCTCATCAGGTAGCACCAGTACGACGCATCGGCCATGTATCGCACCCACTGGCGTTCGCGCTCGAAGTAGTGCAGGAACGCGCCCCACAACCCGACGATCATGAGCCACGTGTACGCCGTCTGCGCCGCGAACGCGGCACACCTCCACGCGAACGCGGCTTCCACGGCTTTCATTCCGGTGAACAGCGTTCCCAGCGCGAGCGGCAGCACGAGCAGGTTCGCGACCGCGAGGTTTACCTTCCACCCGCGGCCGAACGCGGGGACGAGGTCGCGGTGACGGTACAGCATCCAACCGAACGCGAAGAAGCCGAAGTAGTAGACGAGAACCGGCCACTCCGGTTGCCACGCGAGCGGCGTGTCCACGATCCATGACCGCATCGTGAGGAGGACCGGCAGCGTGACAACCGCGGGCACGATCACGCGCCACCGCCCTTCGATCAGGCGCCGGAATGCGCCGTCGAGCGCGGCGAGGAATCGCGTACCGGTGAGCGGGCCGAGGGGCGGCGCGAGCAGCACTACCGCGGCGTAGAAGTAGAGCAGGTAGTACAGGAACCACAGGTGCGCGAGCGGCAACGGCGGGAGCCGGTCGGTGTCCGCGAACCGCCCCGCGATGAGCGCGAGGTTACCCTTCTCCGGGTTCGCCGCGAGCATCTCCGCGCAGGCGCGCCGCGCCGCCGTCGCGTTTTCGGGAACGCCCTCCGCGCGGGTGTTCTCCAGTTCGGCGTAGACGAACGCGGCCAGCACGGTGGGGATGACGAACACCACCGCGAGCGCGAACGGGATCGCCACGCGCTTGACGCGGTGCCACGCCATCCCGCCGAGGCCGTACCGCTGATAGAGGAGACAGCCGAAGAAGCCCGCGAGCAGGAAGAACAACTGCATGCGGAACGTGTGGACCGCGAGCAGGAACACGTCCACCAGTTCGTGCGGGTCGTTGTCGTGGACCAGCCAGAATTCCGGCGGGTTGGTCGCGACGAACGAGATGGCCGCGTGCAGCACCACGCCGAGGAGCATGGCGAACCCGCGGAGGCTGTCCAGCGCGTGGTACCGGTCCGGCGGGGCGGTCATTGCGGAGCGACTCGTTAGCGTAACTGACCAGGAACGACAACGAACGCGAGCACCAGCATGCCGACCCCGGGGATCAGGCACACGACCGCGACGCCCTTGCTGGTCTTCTTGCCGTTCGTGTCCGGTACGCCGCGGAACCCCTGCACGGCCACAGAGAACACGAGTACCGCCATCGCCACAAAGCCGAGCTGTGCTGCCAGTTGCACCATCTCGAAACTCCCGATCCAGTGGTCTTCGGTTGGGTTCGTTGGGACAATATAGTGCGTCGTCGGAACGTCCTCCACACGGAAGGCCGCAATGATTCGCGTCGTGATCGGCAGCCGCAACAAGAAGAAGCTGAAGGAAATGGTCGCGCTGCTCGGCGACCTGAACCTGGAGTTCACCGACCTCACGCCGTACCCCGATGCGCCGGAAGTCGAGGAGACGGCCGAGACGTTCGTCGGGAACGCGACCCTCAAGGCTACTCAACTCGCGCCGGTCTTGGGCGCGTGGGTGATCGGTGAAGACAGCGGGTTGTGCGTGCCGGCGCTGGGCGGCGCGCCGGGCGTGTACTCGGCGCGCTACGCCGGTGCGCACGGCGACGATCAGGCCAACAACGATAAGCTTCTGCGCGAGATGGCGCACCTCGAAGGCGACGCGCGGGCCGCGTACTACGTCAGCACGGCGGTGCTGGCCGACCCCGCGGGGAACGTCGTCGCGTCGGTCGAGGGGCGGTGTCACGGGGTGATCGTGACCGAGCGCCGCGGCGCCGGCGGGTTCGGCTACGACCCGCTGTTCCTGGTGCCGGAGTACGGGCAGACGTTCGGCGAACTGCCGCCGGAGGTGAAACAGCGGATGAGCCACCGGGCGAAGGCGTTCGCCGACCTGCGCCCGGCTCTCGAAGAATTGGCCCGCAGATGACGCAGACTTCGGCGCAGATGAAATCGGATAAGAACAAAGGCATCTTGTCTTATCTGATTTCATCTGCGCCGAAGTCTGCGTCATCTGCGGGCCAATTCTTCGTCCTACTTCTTCTCCGGCGGCTTCTTGTCTTCGGGCTTCTTCACTT
>CANLGS010000310.1 GCA_947490035.1 Gemmataceae bacterium | reverse complement strand
GCCGCCGGAGGCCGTTGCCGGAACCTACGAAGGCGCCGACGGGAAGAAGATCAAGGTGGCGCCGCTGAGCGACGAGGACCGCCGCACGCTGGTTCGCTGGATCGACCTGGGTTGTCCGATCGACCTCGATTACGACGACGCCCAGCCCGGCGCACGCGGCAGCGGCTGGTTGCAGGACGACAGTCGGCCGACGCTGACGCTCACCTACCCGCGAGCCGGGACCAACGCGGAGTTGACGCGCGTTCTGGTCGGTCTGCACGACTACGATTCGGGGCTGGACATCGCCAGCTTCCGCGCCGTGGCCGACTTCGCGGTCGATGGTGTGCCCGCGGGTGAGAATCTGGCGGCGAAGTTCAAGTCAGTCGGGCAGGGCATCTGGGAGTTGAAACTGACGAAAGCGATTGACCGACTGGAGCGTGGCACGCTCGTAGTCTCGGTGAAGGACAAGCAGGGGAACGTCACGCGCATCGAGCGCAGATTCTCCGTCGGTCAGATCCCGAAATGAATCCGCCAAGCATCGACCCAGTGTGCCCGCGCTGGGCGCGGTGAAGGCTCTGCCTGCCATCCGCCGCGGAGATCCCGAAGAAGTACACCGGTGCGTAACGGCGGTCAGAGCAGTTCCGCGATCGGCTTGCCTTCCGACATGATCGGCACGGGGCGCCCTCCGCTGTCCCGATACGTTTCGTTCAGCGGGACACCGAGTTGGTGATAGATCGTTGCCAACACATCGTAGATGTGGATCGGGCGATCCTTCGGCACGTCGCCTCCGCTGGCGCTGCTGCCCACGACGATCCCCGGTTTGATTCCGCCACCCGCGAGCACGACGGAGAACACGTTCGGCCAGTGGTCGCGACCCGACTTGGCGTTGATCTTCGGCGTGCGGCCGAACTCGCTCAGAATCGCGACGAGCGTCGTGTCCAGAAGTCCGCGATCGTGCAAGTCGTCGAGCAGCGTGCTCACCGCTCGGTCCATCGGCGGGAGCAGATCGGTTTTCATCAGGCGGAAGTTGTCTTCGTGCGTGTCCCAGTCCTGCCCTTTGATCTGGTCGAGCGCGAAGTTGACGAGCGTGAACGGCACCCCCGATTCCGCGAGCCGCCGCGCGAGGATGGCTTCCTGCCCCATGCCGTGGTCGCCGTAACGCCGGCGCAGGACAAGCGGCTCGGCACCGAGATCGAAGGCTTTGGCGACTGCACCCCGCGCCAGCAACTTGACCCCGTCGCGGAGGAGCGTGTTGGTTGGCTCGCGCGGCTCGAATCGCTCCAGGAGCTCAGCGCGATCCCGCAGCCGTTCCGCCGTCAGTGCCGGGTTCATCCGGTAGCTTGCCGGGATGTCGTACCGCGCGTCGGCTCGCGCCGGCAACAGACCGGAGTCGATCGGCGCGAAGCTCGCGCCGAGTGCGCCGGCGCCGCCGTAGTGTAAGCGGTGGCCGAGCTGGTCGCGGTGGGGAATCGTCACGTAACCGGGCACGCCTGCCTCGTGCGCGCCGCGCAACTTCGCGACCACGGACCCCATCGCGGGGCTGAGGTTACGGTTCTTCGAATCGATGTTCGCGCCGGGTAGCTCGCAACCACACAGCGTAATGTGGATCGCCTGGATGTGATCGGGAGTGGGATGGTACACGCTGCGAACGACACTGAAGCGATTCAACCGCTGGGCCAGTCGCGGCAAGTGTTCGCTGAACCGGACGCCGGGAACCGTGGTGGCGGTGGTCCCGAACTCGCCGCGAATCTCCGCCGGTGCGTCGGGCTTGGGGTCGAAGCTCTCGAAGTGCGACAGCCCGCCTTGCAGAAACAGAACGATCGCGGCCTTCGCTTTCGGGACGGCACTTCCCGCGCGTGCGGTCGCAGTCGGCAGAAGCAACGCACCGAACGAAGCGGCGGCTTGCCCAAGCAACCTGCGGCGAGTCAGCGCGCCCGGCGGCTCGGACCGAGTTGTGAGGGCGTTCGACATGGTGATCCGGCGAGGTTGCGCGGTGCGCGGTGGGCTGTCGAGTGTAACCTAACCACGAGAGCGAGTCAGCAACAACTGGCCGTTCCACGCCCGATTGCTCGCGGAAAGCAGCCGATCGACGAGGCGGGCATAAGCGTCTGGTTGAGTGTCGCGGACAAAGGCGTCCAACTCCGCGGGCGCGGCGGCAGGCCGGTCAGATCGAACGTTGCGCGGCGGATGAGGACGCGGCGATCCGCCGGAGCGGACGGAGTGAATTTCCTCTGTTCCAACGCGGCAAGCAGGTATGAGTCGATCGGCCGCTGCGGCCACTTCGCGTCTTGCACCACCGGCGGCGGAAGTCGTCGAAGGGGTTGGAACGACCAAAACTGTCGGGCCTCGGGCGACGTCGGATCGAGCGCCGCCGCGACCTTCACGCCGGAGGGATAAACGGCCCGTCGCGAATCCACGTTTCGAGTACGGCGATCTGCGCGGCCCGCAGTTTCCCCTTCGGCGCCGGCGGCATTTGGAAATCGGCCTTCGTCCCGTGAACGGCCGACACGAGCAGGCTTTTCTCGGGCTTGCCGGGCACAACCGCAGGACCGGAATCACCGCCCGTCAGAATGGCCTCGCGGCTATCGAGTGCAAGGCCACCGCTGGTCTTCTTGGTCTTAACCGAGTGGCAACCTTGGCAGTGTTCGACCAACAGGGGACGCACCTGCTTCTCGAAGTACGCGATGGCCGCGGGGTCTGGGTCCGCAGCCTGACCGCGGCCCATACTCAGCACCAGCAGCACTGCGAGTGAGATCGAACTGCGCATCCACGTCACCTTATCGTTTCGATGAAGAGCACGACGTTCGGTCGTCGTGAACGTGTTTGGTAGGTCCGATCTCCGGCATTGCCTCGATTGTAAGGGAACTGGACCCGCCCCGGAAACAGATCACTATCGTTTAAAGCGGGTCAACGTGATGTCGTTGCTGTCTGCGCCTTGAGTTCACCGCAAAACTGCGTCGATCATTCCCGCTCCCTTCGCGTCGGAGCTAATTGCCCCCCATGCCGAACCGTTACCTCATCGTTGGCGTGACCGCAGTGGCGGCCCTGCTGCTCTACATCGACCGGGTGTGCATCTCGATCTTGGCCGACCCGATCCAGATGGACCTCGACCTGGCCCCCCAAGAAAAGGAACTGGCCCTCTCGGCGTTCTTCTTCACCTACGCGTTGTTCCAGATCCCGATCGGGTCACTTGCCGACCGGTTCGGCCCACGTCTTGTGTTGACCGTATCCATCGTGGCGTGGTCGGTTGTTACCGCCCTGACGGGGTTGGCCTGGTCGTTCGGGTCGCTCCTCGTCTTCCGCCTGCTGCTCGGTCTGTGTGAGTCCGGGGCTTACCCGGCGGCGGCCGCGTTGGTGAAGCGTTGGGCGAGGCCCGAGGAGCGGGGGAGGTTTAACTCGATCGTTCTGTTCGGCGGTCGAATCGGTGGGGCATTTGCCCCAGCACTGACCACGATGGTCGGGAGATCGCTTGTCGGCGTGGGCGTCGCGGCGGTTGTGATTGGTGAGTCCGCGGTGAACTGGCGGGGCGTGTTCGTGCTGTACGGCGTGTGTGGTCTCGCGGTCGCGCTGTTGTTCTGGTTGTTCGTTCGCGACCGGCCGCAAGTCGAGCCTGACAGGTCCACCACGCCGGTTGCCAGCCCACCAACCTCGTTCGGACGAATGCTGAAGTTGGTTGGGGGGAACAGGAAGATGTGGTACTTCGGGACGCTCCAGTTCTGCATCAACATTTCTTGGGCATTCCTGGTCACGCTCCTGCCGTCATACCTCAAAGATGCGAACGTGGAAATTGGCCTGCGGGGCACCATCCAGACGGGGATCCTCCTTGCCGGATGTGTGGGAATGCTACTTGGCGGTCTGCTGACAGACGCCGTCAATAACCGGCTGGGACCGCGGTGGGGACGGAGCGCACCGACCGCAACGCTGATGACAGTCTGTGGCCTGATGATTGTGTTGGTGAGTTTGTCTCCGGGGCTTTTGGTCGTTGTCACGGCACTGGCCATCACGTCCTTGTGCCTCGATCTTTCACTCCCCTCGTTGTGGGCTTATGCGCAGGATGTCGCCGGGCCGAACGCCGGCGCGGTGTTCGGGTTCGGGAATATGCTCGGGAACTTCGGGGCGGCGCTGTCCCCGCTATTGCTCGGGGCGGTCAGCCGGGCAGCAGGGTGGGAGGGTGCGTTCGCCGTATGTGCCTCGTGCTACCTCGTAGCGGCATTTTTCGGCCTGCTGCTCGATGCCTCGAAGCCGCTCGATGCCGCGATTACTTCACCACAGACCGACTCGGTGGGTTAAACCAGACGTGCGAGCGGTTTCCGCGTCTAGAAGAGAACGTGGCGCGCGGCGCTTGTTCAGGGCTGCACTGTCATGCGGTGGCGTGCATCAGTCCTCGAATGTATCCGTACGCGAACAGCCGGCCCAGCATGGTGTAACCCGGCTCGCCGTCGTCCTCTCCGACCATCTGCGGCACGTGATCCGGACGGATCGGACCATCGAATCCGATCTCCCGAAAAGCCCGCATGGCGGCGGCCATGTCCGTGGGGCCGTTGTCGTGGAAGGTCTCGACGAACGATTCCCGGCTGCCGCGGACGTCGCGAAAATGCACGTACTTGATGTGTGCGCCCAGGCGGCGAATCGTCGCCGGAATATCGATGCCCATCGCCGCGAACGTTCCCTGACAAAAGCAGATGGCATTGGCCGGGGTCGGGGCCAGCCGGATCAATCGCTCGAACCCTTCGACCGTATGCATGATGCGAGGCTTTCCGAGCAACTCGGGCAACGGCGGGTCGTCCGGGTGCATGGCGAGGGTGACGCCGCATTCTTCCGCGACTGGCAACAGCCCATTCAGGAACCGTTCGAGTTGGTCCCACAACCCGGCCGGCGTCAGCTTCCGGGCCAGTTCGTCGGACCGACTGTCCGACGGTTTGAATCCCATTCGCATGGCCGCATCGACCTCAGTGAGGTCGAAAGCCGTAACCTTGGCGTCACCGCGTTCCGGCGCATCCAGACGGGTGCGCACCCAGTCCGTGCCGGCCATGAAGTTGTAACAAAGCAGGCGAATGTCCAGTTCGGCCATCTGACGGATGAGCGTCTTCAGTAGGCTCATCTCCCGGCCGTCGTCGCAGCCCAGCTTGATGTTTTCGATAGGCAAGTACCCTTCAACGGCGGAAAGGCTCATTCCGAAAGCCGCGATCCGTTGCTTCGCCGCCCGGAGCATTGCAATGTCATCGCCTGGGTAACGATGAACAACGTCGGTGACCCCGCACTGTGCGGCCAGTTGCAAGTTCTCGTCCGAGATGGGTGTGAGGACAGTCGCCAATCGCATTGATGAAACCTCATCGATGTTCTTGGGCCGATGGCCCGGTACGTCGGAATCATTGGACACCTGTCGGCTCTTTCTTGCATCGGAAGTCCCGACGCAGAAGGGGCTCGGTCGTCTGAGAGATCGATGTCCCTTTGATCCTCTAAGTGTGAGGAGAGTGTAGGACTCCCGCGATATTCACTTTGACACTGAGGGCGAGCTCCTACCAACTCGTAGCGCCGATCCCGAAGATGGTGGCGTGTCAGCGAGTCGCATCTCGCTGACGTACATCATCGTGGTGACGGGGTCAGGCACATGCGCGATCAGCGGGTTCGCGAGTTAACGATTGCTATCAACCGACCCACCTGGCCACCGCCTTGTCGTCCCGCTCCTGCCCTTTCCGAAGAATGTGATGGAGCCCCGAGCAACCGGCGTCACTCACGCCCCTCGTCTTCCAGGCACGGCGGTGTCTCATTCTCGGCCGCGCGGAGTATAACACTCTCGACCCGCCGCGTCTGAAGGACCT
>CANLGS010000309.1 GCA_947490035.1 Gemmataceae bacterium | reverse complement strand
GGGTTCTTCCCACCGCGCGGCTGCGCGTACACCTCCACGCGCCGGTCCGCGAGGTTCACGATCCAGTACACCGCGACCTTCGCGCCCGCGTACAGTTCGAGTTTGGTGGTCTGATCCTCGCGGAGCGACGAATCAGCGACCTCGACGACGACGATGCATTCGGCCGGCGCGGGGTTCCGCGTCTTGTAGTCCGCGTTCACACCGGCGGCAAAGACGACATCCGGTTCAGGCTCGCTGTCGGATGTCGTTATGGGCTGCTGCACGCGAACGACTGCCTGAGCACTGAGGGAGAGAAACTGATTCATCAACTCGGTGACGGCGTAATTGTGGGGCGGTTTGATGGTCATTTTGGCAACGATCCAACCGTGAAGGAGTTCGACCCGGTCGTTCTCCGAAAGGACGCCCAACTCGCCCAATTTGTGGTATTCGGCGACGGTGAAGCGGCGCACCGGCAGGTGCGTCACCGCGGGCGGCAGATGCCCGTTCGTCTTCGGTTTCTTCGTTACCCGCGCGGCGGAACTCATCGGCGCCTCCGTGAAGAGATTGCTCCATCATACCGCGTTAGTGGCCGACGTACTTCGCGTAGAGCGTGCGGGCCTTGTCGGGTTCGTCCGTGCCCTTGATGATCGCGCGGCCGTCCTCGAACACCGTGAATTCGTAAGGGTCGCCGTTCTCGACGAGTTGGAACTTCAGCAGGAACTTGTTGTAGCTCACCTCGCCGCTTTGCTTCAGGACAGATGCGAGGTAGGCGAAGTCGAGTTTGCCCTTCACGCGGTGGCTCACCTGCACCGCGTTGCGCCCGCATAGTGTGGTGGTCTGCGTGCCGTGCGCGCCGTCGAGCCACTCGAAGTTCCGCTTCGCGCAACACGGGCACTGCCCCTTCCGACCGGCGAGCGGCGCCACCTTCACGCGCTTGTTGGTGTTCTCCCATACGTCGATGATGATGAGTTCGCGGTTCACAACCGCCTTATTGCCGGAGAGCAGCTTGATAGCTTCTGCTGCCTGGTAACTGGCGACGATGTTCACTGCGGGCGCCAACACGCCGGCGGTTTCGCAGGTGCCGGTTTCGCCGGGCGCGGGGGCCGCCTCGAACACGCATCGCAGGCACGGCGTCTCATTGGGGATGATTGTCATGCTCATCCCCTGACTGCCGACCGCACCGCCGTATATCCACGGTTTGTTATGCTTGATTGAGACATCGTTGATGAGATAACGAATCTCGAAGTTGTCGCTGCCATCAAGAATGATATCCGCGCCGTCGCAGAAGTTCTCAATGTTGGTGCGGTTGATATCCGCGACGATCGGTTCCACCACAACCGACGAGTTGATCTGCCGGAGCTTGGTCGCGGCGGCTTCGGCTTTGGGCAGGTTGTTCGCCACGTCGGATTCGTCGAAGAGAACCTGCCGTTGCAGGTTCGACGGCTCGACGAAGTCGCGGTCGATGATGCGCACGAAGCCGACACCGGCGCGGACGAGTACGTTCGCGAGGACAGTGCCGAGCGCGCCGCACCCGCACAGCGTGACGCGGCTCGCGAGCAGCTTCTCCTGCCCGGCCTTGCCAAGCCCGGGGAACCGCATCTGGCGGGAGTATCGTTCGAGCGGGTTGGTGTCGGTCATGGTGTGTTTCGTAGGGTGGGACAAGGCTTTGCGCCGTCCCACCTCTTCTCTTGTGGCACAGACATTCCTGTCTGTGTGCTTGGAGGGTGCGGGCGCACAGACAGGAATGTCTGTGCCACGAAAACCAGGATGAAGATGGTGGGACGGCGCAGAGCCTTGTCCCACCCTGCTAACCTATTCCGTTTTCTTTGAGGAAGTCTTGCAGGAATCGGACGTGCTGCTTGGGCCACTTTTCGGCCTTCGCGAACCCGGCCAGCGCGGTCATGTCCTCGCGCACGCGGCGCAGGTCGTTGCCGTCGAGCCTCTGAAGGTACTCGACGAGGTAGTGCATCGCCTCCTCCGCGACCGCGGCGTTCAGCACGGCGGCGTCGGAGCCTTCGAGCAACACGTAGGCGTGGAGCGCGGCGAGCAACAGCGGATGCACGCCGAGTTCCGCCGGGATCATCGGGAACACCGCCGCGCCGTCGGGCGTCTCTTCGGGCTTCGCTTCTGGCGCTTCATCGGACATGTGTTTCCTTCGTTAGCCGCGAGCCGAAGGCGAGCGTCACCCACCGGCGACGGCGGGAATCAGCGCGAGGATGATACCGTCGGTGACGGGGGTATCCATCTCGTCGAGGTAGCGGATGTCCTCGTCGTTGAGGAACACGTTTATGTAGGGGCGAATCTTGCCGTCCGCGAACAACTTCGGCCCGAGCGCGGGGTACTGCCGCAGCAGGTCTTCGAGCGCGGCCTTCACGGTCGTGCCGGTCACTTCGACTTCCGCCTTGCCGCCGGACTGCTCGCGCATCGGCGTCGGAATCTGCACCTTGATCGCCATATCACCCTCTATGTTAAGGCCGGTACGAGTCGAACGCGGCGCGGGTCGTTTCACTATCGAAGAACACCGGCTTGCCGGAGGCTCGCACCTGTTCGACATTCGCCCAAGACATCCACCACAACAGCGGCGGCGTTACCACCACCATATCGACCGTCGGCAGCACGGTGGCGAACCACGCGTGGAACTTCTCGCGGCCGAGCAGGTGCAACGCGTTCGGGTCGGTCGCGTAGTAATCGGCGGGCAGGCGCTTCCCGGCCAGCCTCGCGATTCGCCCGTCCGCGACCAGCACCACTTCGCCCGGTGCGTCGCGCACGCTTGCGACACAAGCCGCGTGCTCCTCATTCGGCTGAAGCTGAATCAGGATCACGTTCACGATCGCCGGCGCGCGGATCGCAATCGCTACCAGCGGCACCAGCGCGAACCAGCGCGACACACCTTCCGCCAGCCTCACAACCGCGACCGCGGTGCACACCGCGAACAGCGGCAACAGCGGCAGGTAGTACATCACCGAGAGCGTGTTGCCCGTCACGCTGATGAGGACCGCACCGAGCAGCGCGTGCGCCGCAACGCCTCGCAACTTCGGCGGTCCGCTTCGCAAGAACCACAGCGCCGCCGGCAGTCCCAGAAACACCGCGGGTTCGTTGAGTAGCTCCCGCACCTGCCCGGCGCGGTCGCCGTCCGTTCGCACGCGGTTCAGTTGGAAGCCGATCACGTTGTCGAAGTAGGACGGCAGCGTCGCCGCGAGCGTCAGGTGGATCGCCGCACACCCGACACCGAGCGCACCGACGAACCACAGCGCCCGCTTCCAGAAGCCCTCTCGCCCGTCCGCGAACCCAATCAGCAGGAGCAGTCCCGGTGCCGCGAGCAGTGACGGCAGTCGCATCGCCGTGGCAAGCGCGATCACCAACCCCGCGAGCGCGAACCGGCGATTGTTCGTGCCAAGAAGAAGCAGCGCCGCGGCGACTTCCAGGCACGCGGCCGGGGTGTTCGTCGCGCCGTGGATCGACTGGTAGGCGAACACCACCGTTACAGCCACAAGCGCGACCGCGAAGCCACTCGCTTGCGAAGCCGCGAGCGGCTTTGTCAGGCGCCACGTCTGCCAGAGCAACACCAGCCCGCACGCCCAGTTGAACGCCCGAACCCCGGCGATGCCCGCCCCAACCCACTCGCTCACGGCACCGATGAGCAGGATGCCGGGCGGTTGCGGGACGAAGTAATCGCGGTACGGCACCTGACCGCGTGCGAGTAGCACCGCCTGGTAGTAGTAGACGCCTTCGTCGTACATCGTGAACGCGGTGCGCGGCACGGCGGCGAGCAGCGCCGCCACACCGACCAGCGCCGCGAACGCGCACACCAGACCGACCCATCGCGTCACGCCAGCACCGGCTCGGCGGTCAGTTGACCCAGACCCGCGAGCGCCTCGAAGTCCGCGAGCGCGGGCTTGATCGTCGCGGGTTCGTCGATCGCGTCGAACACCGCGTCCTGCGTCTTCAGGCCGTTACCGGTGATGCAGATCACGATCTCTTCGTTACGCGGGATGCGGCCCGACTCGATCAGCTTCCGCGCGACCGCGAGCGTCGCACCGCCGGCGGTCTCCGCGAACACGCCTTCCGTCTTCGCGAGCAGCAGCATCGCGTCCACGATCTCGGCGTCGGTGGCGTCATCGGCCCAGCCGCCGCTGTCCTTGATGAGCTTCGCCGCGAAGTACCCGTCGGCCGGGTCGCCGATGGCGAGGCTCTTGCAGATGGTGTTCGGCGTGCGGATCGGCTTGTGCCGGTCGCGGTTCGACTTCACGCAGTCGCTGATCGGGTTGCACCCGGTCGCCTGCGCGCCGTACATCTTCGTCGTCACCGGCTGATCGACCAGCCCGAGCCGGCTGAGTTCGGTAAAGCCCTTATAGATTTTGCCGATGAGTGCGCCGCCGGCCATCGGCGAAACGACGTGCTGCGGGAACCGCCAGCCGAGGTCTTCGGCGATCTCGAAGCCGACCGTCTTCGACCCTTCCGCGTAGAACGGTCGGAGGTTCACGTTCACGAAGCCCCAGCCGTACTTCATCACGATCTGCGTGCAGAGTCGGTTCACCTGATCGTAAGTGCCCGCGACCTTGACCACCTTCGCGCCGTAGATCGCGGTGCCGTAAATCTTCACGCGTTCGAGGTCGGCCGGAACGAGGATGATCGTTTCCAGACCCGCGGACGCGGCCAGCGCCGCGACGCTGTTCGCGAGGTTGCCGGTGCTGGCGCAACCGACCATCCGCATGCCGAGTTCGCGCGCCTTCGAGAGCGCGACCGACACGACGCGATCCTTGAACGAGAGCGTCGGGAAATTGACCGCGTCGTTCTTGATCCACAGGCGCTCGACACCGAGCGCGTCTGCGAGCCGGTCGGCGCGGATGAGCGGCGTGCCGCCGACCTGCGGGCCGACGGTGGGTTCACCGTCGAGCGGGAGCAGTTCCTTGTAGCGCCACATGTTCTTCGGGCGCGCGGCGAACTTCGCGCGGCTGACGTTGGGTTTGATCTTGTCGTAGTCGTAGGCGACTTCGAGCGGCCCGGAGTCATCGGGGCAGAAGAAGGTCGCGGCCTTCGGGTAGAGTTTGCCGCACACGCGGCACTTCAGCCCGAGGACGAAGTCGTTACTCGGCACAGCACAACCCCTGTAAGGAACAACTCGCGCGGCGCGCGAAAACGAATGCAATCGTTGGGGAGTGCTTAACCAGAAGTGCCGCCGTGATGGGCGGGTGTGGTGAGATAAGAGTACGACGGGGCCGGATCGGGCTGGCCCGCGCGAGATCTTATCTTCCCCGGCCATACCGCACCCCGCGATCGGGGAGGGCGTTTGCCGGGCAGGAGTTAGCACCTGCATCTGGAACGCGGGTTGTGAAACGCGCGTCGTCAGACCGGTTGCTGTGGCGTCGTCGGGCCTGGCCCCTCAGCCACTCTGGATAAGATACTCACCAACTTAAGTTGTCAAAGCGACTGCGCGAACGCAGTGCATTGCGAGAAGGATACGGTCCGCTCGCGAACGCGGCAACGGAATTCGCGCGAAAATCCGCGGGTCACGCGGCCGTCTCGGTCTCAGGGGGCTGGTTCTTCTCGTTGCTCAACGCGAGCAGCGAGTCGATGGTCGCGCGCACTGAAGGCGACCGGAGGACTTCCGCGATTCGCTTCAGCAACTCGTCTTGGTCATTCGCGACGGGTCGCCAGTCGTCCTTCGCAGGCCACGGCCGGTCGATGGGTGCGTTAAGATTCAACGATCCGCGAGAGGGCTAGAATCCAGGCGATTCGCGATACCTGCGCTCCAAGTCGGCCATGAGTATTGGCCGTTGCTTCTTGGATCGTGCCTTCCTCATGATCTTGCGTCGTTTCATTGCCTCTTGCTGGGATTGGGGCACTC
>CANLGS010000308.1 GCA_947490035.1 Gemmataceae bacterium | reverse complement strand
TATTGGTTCGAGTTCGATCCCGTTTTTGGTTCACACGGCTCGTGAATTCCGCTGCTTTTCCAGCGAAAAGTTCCGTTCCCCCGGCGAACTGATTCCAGAACGGGGATGAACCAAAAACACTGTCAACTCGAACTTCCGATCAGCCTACGCCGGCCCAGTAAGTTTCGTCGAAGAAGTACTCCTTGCCGTTGTGCTTGCGCGTCTTGCCGCCGTCGGCCATCGTCTTGAACAGCGCGATGCGGTCAATCGGCTTCTGGCTCGTAATCACCCACACCGGCGTCACGTCGGTCGTGTGCCCGACGGGAAGGATTTCGCGGAACGTCGTGTCGAACAGCACGACCGTGAACGATTCCATCTCGGACGGGGCCGGAACGAAGCGGGTGTCGAAGCCGCCGAGCAGGTCCGGCCCGGCCTGTGCGATGAACGTCCGTAACTGCTTCGCGACATCGGCCGACCAGATGTCGCCGACGCGCACGTGAACGAACCCGATCGCGTCGGGCGTGAGTACCTTCGCCACGGCGGGGTCGGCCGCGCGCGCCGCGTGCGGCGCCGCGAGCAGCGCGACGGCGACCGCCGCGACGGTGAAACGAACACGGATCATTGGGCGTCCTCCTGGGTGTAGATGTGCCGCGACATTATCGCGTGCGGAGTAGCCGGACTCAACCAAGCGTGCGAGAATTTGTGGTGAGTGTCGGACGGGTCCGGCGTCTACTTTCCACAGCCGCGCGGTTCGCGCCGGGTTGTCACGTCGAGGGTGTGTCATGGGTTTCGGGCGCGGGTCGTGGGTGTTCGCCGGTGTGTTGTCGTGTGGCCTCGCGCTCGCAGAGCCGATGCCCGATACGCGACCCGGCGGGTTGCCCGAAGGCGCGGTCGCACGCCTGGGCCAGACGCGCCTGCGGCACGCCGAACCGCCGACGTGCGTCGCGTTCGCCCCGGACGGCAAGACGTTCGTCACCGGCGGGCAGGACGGCAGCGTGCGCGCGTGGTCCGTCGCGACCGGCGACATGGTCGCCATCGCGCAGAAGCCGGCGATGGGCGTCGCCGTGCTGCGGTACACGCACGGCGGAACGAAGCTCGCCGTTCATCACGGCACCGAGAGCGTGATCCGGTTCCTCGACCCGAAGACGCTTCGCGAAACAGGCTCGGCACCGTTCGTCAACAAGCACCGGTTCGGCTTCAGTGCAGACGGCAAACTGATGATGACCTCCGACGCGGTCGGCAACGCGGTCGTCACGGAAGTCGAGAGCGACCTGCCGAAGCTCGAAGTCACGGGCGCGGACCGCTTCGACTTCCGGCCCGACGGCAAGGCGGTCGCGGTCGGCGACTCGAAGGGCAACGTCACGGTTCACCTCGTCACCGGCGGCAAGCCGACGTTCGCGATCAAGGGATTGGGCGCGGTGTACGGGCTCGCGTACAGCGCCGACGGGAAGCGGCTCGCGGTCGGCGCGCGCAGCGCCGAGGGCGACGACACCGTGCGCGTCTACGAGAACAGCGCGGAGAAGCCGGTCGCGGAGATCGCGGGGATGAACCTTCCGCGCGAGTGGATCGGCACCGACGCCATCGCGGTCGGGAACGGCACCGACGCCGGCGTGTACGACCTCAAGAAGAAGGACTGGACCGGTCGCGTCCGCGGCACGCCGGGCGAGTTCGCGGTGTCGCCCGACGGCACGAAGCTCGCCGCGACCGGCAACGGCGGGTTGCGCGTGCGCCTCTGGGACTTGACCACCGGCAAGCAGATGCACGCGGAGAACGACAGTTTCCCCGACCCGGCGCTGATGGTCGGTTCAGCCGACGGCAAGTCGCTGTTCCTGCTCGCGACGGACACCGCATATCTGTGGACAGTGGGCGCCGAGAGCGCGAAGACGGTCGGCACGCTGCCCGGTCTCGCGGTGTCGGCCGCCGCGACCGGCGGCACGTTGGTCGTCGCAACGCCGGACGCAGTGATCGTGTACGCGAACTTCGACCCGACGAAGCCGCTAGCCGCGAAGCCGACGACCACGTTCGCGAAGAGCGCGGGCGCGAAGGTGGTGACCGTGTCGCCGGACGGCAAGCGGGTCGCGTGGGCCGTCGAGGGTGGCCAGGTGACCGTCGCGGACGCGGCCGACGCCAAGCCGCGCGCGGAGCTGCCTATCACGACGACAACCGTCATGGCGCTGGCGTTCAACCCGAAGGGCGACGGCCTCGCGGTTCTCGGCCGCGACACGTTCCTCCGGCTGTGGGGGTTGAACGACAAGGACGCCGAGGTGAAGGAACTCTGGAAGGCGCGCCTGGGTCGCGGACAGCGGGCCGCGATCACGTTCAGCCCCGACGGCAAGTTGGTGGCCGCGGCGTCGCTCGCGCAGGTGCCGGTTTTCAATACCGCCGACGGCACGGAAGTCTTCAAGGCCGACCGCTACAGCGAAGACGGGTACGCGCAGCACGCGACGTTCAGCCCCGACAGCCGGCTGCTCATCTTCGGTTCCAGCGGCACGTCGGGTCGCGTCGAGGTGTGGGAGATGGCGACGCGCGGGCTGGTGCGGAAGTTCAGCACCGGTTACGGCGGCATCACGCGCGTGTGCGTCTTCCCCGACGGCACGAAGCTCGCGAGCGCCGGCGCGGAAGAAGCTGTCACCGTGTGGGACTTGACCTACCGCACCGACAAGACCGCCCCGAAAGCCAACGAACTCGTCACCGCGTGGGCCGCGCTGGACTCAGACGCCGCCGTCGGCTACCCCGCGATCAAGTTGCTGGCGAGCGCCGGCGACCGCGGCACCGACACCATCGCTCGCGGCACGAAAGACCTGCTCCTGACACAGCGGAAGATCAAGGAGTGGGTGGACGACCTCGGCTCGCAGACGTTCACCATTCGCGAAGTCGCTTCCAAGGAATTGATCTCCCTCGGCGCCAGCGCCTTGCCCGCGGTGAGCGCGGCGACGCTGTCCGAAGACCCCGAAGTTCGCGACCGCGCGCTAGAAGTGCTTCGCAAACTGCAAGCGAAGGGGCAGAGCGCACCGGCTCGCGGCTTGGCCGGCGACGCGCTGCGTCTCGTGCGTGCGGTTCAGGCACTCGAAGAGATCGGCACCGCACAAGCGAAGTCGCTGCTGAATGAAATCGCGACCGCCGGCGGCGCGCCGGCGGACGAAGCGAAAGCCGCGCTCGCGCGGCTGAAGAAGAAGTAACCGCGCAGTGTTTTGGTAGGTGCCGCTTGCCGAGCGGCACGGCTGCCCGACGCGGGCGATTCTCCGGGCGGCCGCGATGTCCACACGCCGGTTCGCCCGTGCCGCTCGGCAAGCGGCACCTACCAAGAGCGGAGCGAGCCAGACTCACGCTTCACCCGACAGCACCTGAAGCACCCATACGCGACGCTCAAACGATCACCAACGTTCCACGTGGAACATTTTACAATCACACCCGTCCGAGCGACACGCGAGACACCGCAGACCGCACGCCCGGCCCACGAGACGTAACAAACGCCCGGCTCGCGCTCGCCGCAAGCGCTCCCCCGCGTGTATCATCGGAGTGACCGGTCTCCGCGGAGCGAGCGCCAGCATGACCACACTCACCTGCCCGAAGTGCCGACAGGGCATGACCGACGCCGCGCTCGACCTCGGGCAGTGCCCCGCGTGCGGCTTCCCCATCGACGGCCCGCTCGTCTTCGCCGGTGGTGCGAAGCGCCGCTCCCCCGTGCTGCTGTTCACGCTCGCGGGGGTGATCGTCGCGGGCGCCGGCGTCGCGGGTTACGCGCTGTTCGGTCAGACCGAGTTGCCCCCGCTCGGCCGCGCCCCCGAAGTCGCCGACGCGACAAACACGGGAACCCCACCCGCGCCGGTGAAGCAGATCGCGCCGTTCCCGCACGCGCCGAAGCCGCGCGATCGAAACGGCGCGGAACTGCCCGTCACGCCGAAGCCCCCGACTCCGCCCGGCACGGGCGACAACGTGCCGCCTGTTGTTGAACCGAAGAAGGACGGGCCGCGGCCGGTCGGCGTCATGATAAAGGTCGATCCCAGGATCGCGCCGAAGCGCCACTTCGACCACCCCGACGACACCGCCGCGCTGCCCGACCTTAACAGCGGCGACCACGTCGTACTCACGGGCAAGGTACGCACGCTCCGCATCGGCTCCGTGAACGGCAACGGCTCGGTTGACGCTTCGGGACTTGTCGCGGAGGAGATCGTGATTACCGGCGACCTCAACGGCGAGTCGGTCGTCACGCTCAACGCACCGAACGGAAAGGTGACGGTCGGCGGCTACGTCGTCGGCAAGGCCACACTGAAGATCATCGCGCCGGGCGGCGAAGTGGTGGTACTCGCCAAGTCCGGCCAGTTCGCGGGCGGCTCCACGACGACGCTCGTCGCGAAGCGACTGGATGTCGCGGGCAAGTTGGGCGGCGGCGCGAAACTCCACGCGACGCTCACCGCGGGCGGCTCACTGAAGCTCACCACGGTGGACGAGGGCGCGGTGGTGACGTACAAGAAGGCGGCGGCGAGCGACCCGGCGCTAGTGGTGGAGCGCGGCGTTATCACGGGCGGCGGGAAGGTACTCGGGGAGTGACATTATTAGCCCGCAGCGCAAGCAAGGGTTCATTTTGACCCTTGCTTGCGCTGCGGGCTAACAATGTCACTTCCGGCGGCGGCGCACGGCGTCCGCGTGTTGCGCGATCAGCGCCTGGTGCAAGTCTTCGAGCATCGCCTCGCGCTTCATGCTCTTGTAGCGCGACGGGTCGATGGGTTCGCCCACCGAGATCGCGATGGTACTCTCTTCGGGCGGCAGCAGCAGCGGCGAGAGCTTCGGCCACTTCATGAACCGCGACCACGCGGCGAACGCGCCCGCAATCCCAACCGGCACAATGGGACAGTTCACGCGCTTGATGAGCAGCGACACGCCCGGTTTCAGCGGGTGAACCGCGCCGTCGTGCGTGCGCTCGCCCTCCGGGAACATCAGCACCGCTTGCCCCTGCCCGAGCGCGTCGAGTACCGCCTGGATGCCGTCCTTGCCCATGCCGCGGTCGATGGGAATCGCGTTCAGACTGCGGATGAGCGGCGCCAGCCCGCGCTGCTCGAAGAGTGTTTTGCGCGCGAGGTACGAGAGGTAGCGCGGCGACGACAGCCCGACCATGACGGGGTCGAGCATCGACTGGTGGTTCGCGAGGACCAACACCGGCCCGCGGCGCGGCATGTTGTTCCAGCCGCTCCGCCGGATGCTGAACCCGAACGTGAAGAGCGTGAACGACGACCAGAAGACGGTGTCGTACCACATGCGGCCGACGAGATTCGGGCGGTCAGCCATAGCCGAGGTGCTTTCTGACGGGCGGCGCGATCAGCGACGCGGGCACGCGCGCTGGTCGCGAATGACATTTTCCAAACGCTCGATGACTTCCGTCGAGGTGAGGTGTGTTGTATCGAGGACGAGCGCGTCCGGGGCGGGCGCCATCGGCGCGAGTTCGCGCATCGCGTCGCGCCGGTCGCGCTCGTCCTGGTCGCGCATCACGTCTTCGACGCTGACCACTTGCCCGCCGGCCGCGAGTTCGGCCGCGCGCCGCTCGGCGCGCACGCGCGGGTCGGCCGTGAGGAAGAACTTGCACTCGGCGAGCGTGAAGACGAACGACCCCTGGTCGCGGCCGTCGCAGACCATGTCGCGCCCGGTCGCGGTGGCGCGCTGGGCGGCGACCAGCATCAGCCGAACCGACTTGTGAACGCTCACCTCGCTGGCGCCGCGCGACAGCTCCGGCGTGCGGATCAGGTGGGCCACGTCCTCGCCGTTGAGCAGCACGCGCCCCGGCGGCATCTCGACGCGCACACCGGGCAGTGCGGTCGTAACCGCTGGTTCGTCGCTGAAGCGGACGCCGGCGC
>CANLGS010000307.1 GCA_947490035.1 Gemmataceae bacterium | reverse complement strand
GCTGCAACTGCTGAAGGCGTACGCGCCGTCGCCGGCGTCGGTGCTGATCCTGGGCGAGAACGGCACCGGGAAGGAACTGGCCGCCCGCGCGTTGCACACCAACAGCCCGCGAAAGGCCAAACCGTTCGTGGCGATGAACTGCGCCGCGCTCAACGAGAACCTGCTCGACGACGAGATGTTCGGTCACGAGGACGGCTCGTTCACCGGGTCCAAGGGTGCGCGCAAGGGCCGGTTCGAGCACGCCCACAGCGGCACGCTGTTCCTCGACGAAATCGGTGACATGCCGCTGTCACTGCAAGCGAAGTTGCTCCGCGCACTGGAGCAGGGCGAGATCGTCCGCATCGGCGCGAACGACCCGGTCAAGGTGGACGTGCGCATCCTCGCGGCCACGAACAAAGACCTTCAGAAGGAAGTGGACGCGGGGCGGTTCCGGCAAGACCTGTTCTTCCGGTTGAAGGTCGGCACGGTGAAACTGCCGGCGCTGCGCGAGCACCGCGAGGACGTGCCGCAACTGGTCGCGCACTTCCTGAAGGACTTCGCGAAGCGCTACAACAAGCCGGTGCCGAAGGTGTCAGCCGCGGTGTGGAAATCGTTCGAGGGCTACGACTGGCCGGGCAACGTGCGCGAACTCCGCAACCTGCTCGACAGCATGATGGTGCTGGACCAGGACGGCGAACTGACGCCGGACGACTTCCCCGAAGACGCGGGCGTGAAGCCGGCCGGCGCGTCCGCTTCGCCCGCCGCGGCCGGCCCCGATCACCTGATCGGGCGCTCGCTGGAAGAGATCGAGCGGTACTACATGGAGAAGGCGCTGGCGCTGGCCGGCGGCAACCGCGTGGAGGCCGCGGCGATGCTCAAGATCAGCGAGCGGACGATGTACCGCAAGATCCAGGAGTGGAAGAAGGAAGGCGACAAGCCGGCCGAGTGAGTGTCACGCGGCCTTCGCGGGTGTACTCATTCCCAGCGCTTGGACCAGCGGCACGAAGTGTTCGCGAAACGTGATCGCTCGCGGGTAAAGCCCGGCGCTGACGAGCTCGCGCCCGCGTTCGTCGTAGTACCGCGCGAGGCCCGGCGGGGGAACGGTGTAGTCGCGACCGGCCGGTACCTCGCGGAAGCTTTCCACGTCCGGGTTTGCGAACAACCGAGCCACGTCCGCCACGAACGGATCGATCCGACCGACCGATGCGATCAGTTCGCGCTTCGCCGCCATTTCGTCCGCCGAGAGCGTCAGCGCGCGAGCCGCGCCGAACGCGAACGCACCGTATCGCACCGGCGCACCGGGTTCGTCGAGCCGGCACGAGAGCGGGAACTCGTAGTTCGCGACGGCGCGGTTGCGCCGGAGCGCGTTATCGAGGAACAATCGCGTAACGTCGTGGTGGAAGTTGTACGCTTCGTAGGCGTCGCCCAGCACCGTGTCGGGTCGGGCGGCGCGGAGCCAGTCGCCGACGCGCGTACCGATGTCGGCGTGGAACCCGAAGTCGCCCGCGAGCGCGCGGTCGAACGATTCCGTCTCGCTGATCGCGAAACTGGCGAGCCGGTCCGCGACACCGAGCGGTTCGAGCGCGGCGCGGACCGCGTCTTCCTGACCGGCCCCGGCACCGACGACGGCGCGGTACAGGAGCAGTACGTGCGGGCGCCAGCGCTGTAGCATCCCGGCCACGGTGAGTAGGTGCGCCGGGTGCGACACGACCACCGCGACACGCTCGCCGTCCATCGTCCGCCCTCGTACGTGTGTCAGCCGGCGCGGCGCGCCTCGACCCGCTCTTGCAATCCTCGGCACTCTTCGAGTGTGCGCTCGTATTCTTGCTGCAGTTCCGCCCAGCCGCGGTGCGCCGCGTTACACGCGCCGCGCAGTTGCTCGGTTTCCTCGCGGACGCGCTCGTAGTCCTCGCTCAACGCGGCCCACCCGCGGTGCGCGGCCTCGGCCGACGCGCGCCACTGGTCACGCTCCGCCGCGGCGCCGGCGAGACCCGTTATGAACGGGTACGAGAGGTGGCTCCGGAGGTACTCGGCCGCGGCCCGCGCCCGGGCGTCTGGGTCGGGCGCCGAAACCGCCTGCTCGCGAATCGCCTCATCGTACAGCGCGAGGAACGCGTCCGCCGTGTGCGCGACGCCGGCTCGCGTGCGGGTCAGTCGGCACACCTCGGCCGCGTCCGCTGGGTCGTAGCGAGCGATCTCCGCGAGCAGGTTGTCGGCGGTGAGCGGGTTCGTACACGTGCGCCGGCCGAAGTTGAACGCGCGCAGCGCAACCCACTGCCCCGCGCCGACGAGCGGCCCGGTGCCGCCGTGATCGCACAACACGACGGCGCAACCGACGGCCATCGCTTCCAGCGCGCAGCGCGCCTTCGCGAACACGAGATCGTAGCCGCCGAGCCGTTCCTCCGGCCGGGCGCACGGGTTCCCGCACGCGCTGCCGACCGCGTCGAGTTCGATCCCGGCCCGGCGGCACGCCTCGCGAACGACCGGCAGGTGCGTGTGTTCGGTCGCGTAGTTGCTGAACAGCAGCGCCCGCAACGGGCGCGCGGGCAACAGCCCGCGCGGGCGGAACCGCGTAAGGTCCACCGCGTTCGGAATCACGCGCACGTCGTCGAGGCCGAACCCGTCTTCGACGCACCGCTCGCGACAGTTCTCATCCACCGCGACGTGCGCGCGAATCTGCGGGTGCCGCGGCGGGCGGTCGTGCCACGCGTTCCAGTCGTGACAGACGAACACCGCCGGTACACCGGGGAACCGCAGCACCGCGGACATCGTCTCGATGTGGTGGTGCCCGTGGATCACGTGCGGTTCGCGTTCGTCCCCGAGGGCACTCACCACGCGAACGCCATCGGCGCGCAGTTCATCGGCTACAACGCCGGGCAGCGGCGTGTACACCGTCGGAACGTGACCGCGGGCGAGGAGTTCGAGCGCGAGGTCGCGGGTAAACGTCTCCGTCCCGCTGCGGGCCGAGAGCGACAAGTTCGTCATCAACACCCGTAAAGACGTCATGGTTTACCTCGGCTCAGGATCGGGAGCGTTTGCTGAAGTTCCGTGAACGCGCGGGCGAGACAACGCAGCTCCCTCCGAAGCCGGACGCCTTCGGTATAATGTCGGCATGGCAAGCGACCATCCTTCGGAAATTCTGAACCTCGTCCGCCGCGGGCACGCTTACGCGCGCCGCGCCGAGTACGGCAAGGCCGTCGAAGCGTTCTCCGGCGCCGTCGATCTCGACCCCACCGACCCGGAGCTGTACTTCCACCGCGGCAACGCGCTCGCCTCCGCCGGCAAGCACGCGGACGCCGTCGCCGACTTCACGCAGGCCGTCGAACTGCGCCCCGACTACTCGGAGGCGTACCACAACCGCGCCACCGCGCACGTCGATAGCGGCGACCTCGAAGCCGCACTCGCCGACTACACGAAGGCCATCGAACTCGACCCCGACGACCCCGACGCGGTGAACGGGCGTGCCGCCGTTTACAGCCGCCAGAAGAACTACGACGCGGCGTTCCTCGACTACGAGGCCGCCGCGAAGCTCGCACCCGACACGTTCCGCGTGTTCTTCAACCGCGCCAACGCCTACTCCGCGCTCCACCGCCACGACGAGGCCGTGACCGATTACACGGCCGCGCTGCGCATCACCCCCAGGCACGCCCGCGCCTACCTCTACCGCGCGATGTCGCTCGACGCGCTCGACCGGTCCGCGGAGGCGCTCCTCGACCTCGGCACCGCGCTGCGGCTTCAGCCCACCAGTGCGGAAGCGTTCTGGCAGCGGGCGCGCGTCCACGCCGACCGCGACGAACACGCGAAGGCCGTCTCCGACTTCACCTGGCTGTTGAAGCTCGACCCGAAGCACGCCGACGCGCTCAACCTGCGCGGCGTGTCGCACGCCGAACTCGGCGACCACGCGAAGGCGGTCGCGGACTTCACGAAGTCGATCGCTCTCGCTCCCGACGACGCGGCGCCGTGGTTCAACCGCGGGCTGTCGCACACCCGCACCCGGAACACGCAGGTGGCCGTCGATGACTTCACCGAAGCGATCCGGCTGACGCCCGACGACCCGGCGGCGTTCGTGCAGCGGGGGTACGCGCTGCACGAGTTGCGCGAGTCCGACCGCGCGGTCGCGGACTTCACGCGGGCCATCGAACTGCGCCCGGAGAGCGGGCGCGCGTACTTCGGGCGGGCGCTCGCGCACCGGCGCAAGGGCGACCTTCGCGCCGCCCTCGACGACGCGTCGGCCGTGATCGAGCGGAACGCGCAGTCGGACTCCGCGTACAACCTGCGCGCGTCGCTCCGCTACCAGTTGGGCGACTTCGCGACCGCGCTCGAAGACCACCTGAAGGCGGCCGAGATCGACCCGGACGACGCCGGGACGCTGAACCACATCGCCTGGGTGCGCGCGACCTGCCCGCAGGACGACCTTCGCGACGGCAGTGCGGCGCTCCGCGACGCACTGCGCGCGTGCGAACTCACGAACCACGAAGCGCCGGGCTACGTGGACACGCTCGCGGCGGCTTACGCGGAACTCGAGCGGTTCGAGGACGCGGTGAAGTGGCAACAGAAGGCGGTGGAGTTGGCGCCGGAGCCGAGCAAGCCGGACTACGAAACGCGCCTGGCGCTGTACCGCGAGGGCAAGCCGTTCCGCGACGCGATCGAGATACCACCGTCTTCGTAGGTTTGGTTTTGTGGCACAGGTTTCCAACCTGTGTCTTGAAAGGCAACACAGGTTGGAAACCTGTGCCACAAGAGAAGAGGTGGGACGGCGCAAAGCCTTGTCCCACCCTACGAAGACCGCTTCGGCTTGCTGAACACGCGCAACAACTCGTCCGTTTCCTCGGCGGTGGGTTCGGGCTTGTCCGGTTCCGGCGGGCGGGGCGTGTCAGCCCCCTGATATTCCGAATCGTCACCCAGCAGCCAGTCGGTGAACTCCTCGCACGTCGCGACGCCGCACTCGGCGCGGCGGCCGGCCTCGCGGACGCGCGCGTCGTTCGACACCACCGTGACCGCGTGCGGCTTCTGCTCGACCGCGACCAGTTCCTCGATCACGTCGTCGGCGGTGCGCTTGAACGCGAACCGCACGCGCACCCCGCGGTGGACCGTTTCGAGCGACGGCGACGGCGCCTGTTGCGCGTCGAAGACCACGCGCAGGCTCGCGGCGCGGCCCTTCGCGCCGTCCGCGAGCCAGTCGAGGAATCGCGTGCGGGCGCGCTCGAAGTGCGGCGCGGGCGAGGTGCGGCTCACCAGCCCGAGCGCGTGCATCAGGTTGTAGCCGTCGATGAGGAACGTCACCTTCTGGTTCCCGCGAAGCCGCAAGCGGCGGACTCCTCCACCATACCCGAAAATGCCGAAGGCCGCGCGTCGCGACGCGCGGCCTTCATGCGTTATCTATCGAAATCGGCCGGAGTATCGGCCGTTAGCGGAGCGAAGCGGTCAGTCGGCGTCGCCCTGTCCCGCGGTGGAACTGTCGGGCGGCGTCGGGTCGGGCACGCGGTACTTGCCGTCGAGCCACCGACCCAAGTCGATCTTGCGACACCGCGCGGAACAGAACGGATAGTCCGGGTACTCTTGCCAGCTCCCCGGCATCTCGGCGTCACAGATCGGACATTGCACCTTATTCATCGGTCCGCCCCTCCCCCGACTTCGGAAATTCTCCCGATAACCCGGACAACCCGCTCGGCTCACTTCTCCTTCTTCTTCGCGCCGCCACTGCCACCGCTGGGCTTCGTGTCAGATTTAGGCTCAGTCTTGGTTTCGGCTTTCGGCGTGCTGTCGGCCGCCGGCGCGGGCGTCTCGGCCTTCGTGTCTTTCGTCTCGCTCTTGCCCTTGTCGTCGCCACCCTTCTCGGCGCCCTCGCCCT
>CANLGS010000306.1 GCA_947490035.1 Gemmataceae bacterium | reverse complement strand
GGTCACCTCGTATCATCCTCGATAGCGCAATTCCGACCCATCACGAGAGGCAGCCCATGAGCGAGTTCACCGCGCTCGACGTTACCGCCGTCAACACCATCCGCACACTCGCAATGGACGCGGTGCAGAAGGCCAACTCCGGGCACCCGGGTGCGCCGATGGGCCTCGCGCCCGTCGCGTACACGATCTGGAACCGGTTCATGAACTACGACCCGGCCGACCCGATGTGGCCGAACCGCGACCGGTTCGTGCTGTCCAACGGCCACGGGTCGATGCTCGTCTATTCGCTCATTCACCTCGCCGGCATCAAGAACGTCGATCACAACGGCAAGGTGCTCGACGAGCCGTCGCTGCCGATCGACCAACTCAAGCGGTTCCGGCAACTGAACAGCAAGACGCCGGGCCACCCCGAGAACGAGTACACCGCCGGCGTTGAGACCACCACCGGGCCGCTCGGCACCGGCGTCGGCAACGCGGTCGGCATGGCGATCGCGCAGAAGTGGCGTGCCGGGCACTACGGTCGCCCCGGCTTCGAGGCGCTGTTCGAGCACCGCGTCTACGCCATCTGCGGCGACGGCTGCATGATGGAAGGCGTCGCCAGCGAGGCCGCGTCGCTCGCCGGGCACCTGAAGCTCAACAACCTGTGCCTCGTGTACGACGACAACGGCATCACCATCGACGGGCACACACACCTCGCGTTCTCCGACGACGTGCCGAAGCGGTTCGAGGCCTACGGCTGGAACACCATTCGCGTCACCGACGGCAACGACCTCGACGGCATGGCGAAGGCGCTCGAAGCCGCGAAGAAGTCGGACAAGCCGACGCTCATCGCGTTGAAGACCGTCATCGGCTACGGCTCGCCGAACAAGGCCGACACGCACACCGCGCACGGCGAACCGCTCGGCGTGGACGAGATCAAGCTCACCAAGAAGTTCTACGGTTGGCCGGAAGATTCCTCCTTCCTGGTGCCGGACGGCGTGTACGACCGCTTCAAGGACGGCATCGGTAAGCGGGGCGCGGACGCTCACGCGGCGTGGACGAAGCTGTTCGCGGAGTACAAGGCGAAGTTCCCGAAGGAGGCCGCGGAACTGGAGACGATGGAAGCGCGCGACATGCCCGCGGGCTGGGACAAGAACATCCCGGTGTTCAAGGCCGACCCGAAGGGGTTGGCGACACGCGAAAGCTCCGGGCAGGTGCTCAACGCTATCGCCAAGAACGTGCCGTGGATCGTCGGCGGTTCGGCCGACCTGAATCCCTCGACCAAGACGTTCATGAAGGACGCCGGCGTGTTCACGTCCAAGACGCCCGGCGGGCGCAACGTCCACTTCGGCGTCCGCGAGCACGGCATGGGCGCCATCATGAACGGCATGGCGCTCTCGAAACTCCGCTCCTACGGCTCCGGTTTCCTCATCTTCTCGGACTACGGCCGCCCGCCGATTCGCCTCGCCGCGATCATGGGGCTGCCCGTGCTGTACGTGTTCACGCACGATAGCATCGGCGTGGGCGAAGACGGCCCGACGCACCAGCCGATCGAGCAGATCATGTCGCTGCGCATGATCCCGAACCTGATCCTGATCCGGCCGGGCGACGCGAACGAGGTGGCCGAAGCGTACAAGTACTCGCTGCAAGAGAAGCACCACCCGGTGATTCTCGCGATGACGCGCCAGAACCTGCCGACGCTCGACCGCACCAAGTACGCCCCGGCGTCGGGCCTGACGAAGGGCGGTTACGCGCTGAACGACGTGCCGAACCCGGACGTGGTCATCATCGGAACGGGCAGCGAAGTGTCGCTGTGCCTGGAGGCCGGCGACAAGCTCGCGGCCGACGGCATCAAGGCGCGGGTCGTCAGCCTGCCGTCGTGGGAACTGTTCGAGAAGCAGGACAAGAGCTACCGCGACAGCGTGCTACCGCCGACGGTGACGGCTCGCGTGGCCGTGGAGATGGGCGGCGCGTTCGGGTGGGAGCGGTACACGGGCCTGACGGGCGCGATCATCGGGATGCGGTCGTTCGGCGCGTCGGCCCCGCTGAAGGACTTGCTGCCGCACTTCGGCTTCACGCTGGAAGCCGTCGTGAAGGCCGCGAAGGAGCAGGTGAAGCGGTAGGGTGGGTCAAGGCTCGGCGCCGTCCCACCATTCTTGGTATTGGCCTTGTGGCACAGACATTCCTGTCTGTGTTTCAAAGGCACACAGACAGGAATGTCTGTGCCACAAGAGAAGATGGTGGGACGGCGCAAAGCTTTGTCCCACCCTACGCCGTCGCCGCGAGTGAGGCGTCGCGCGTCGCGTGTTCCGGTAGCAGTGTGTTGAGCTTGGTCATCTCCAGCATCCGGCGGACGGCGTCGGTCGGGTTGCACACGGCGCCCGCGCCGCTCACCTGGTTCCGCAGCCCGACCAGCAGTCGCAGCCCGAGGCTCCCGGCGTATTCCAGTTTCGTCAAATCGAATACGAACCGGCGCAGCCCCGCGCGGTACACTTCCTCAATCTGCGGGTGCAGTTCTTCCACCGCTTCCGGGTCCAGATTGCCCGCCAGCGCGATGACGACCGCGCGGTTGTCCGGGGTGAACTCGAACTGGCTGATGAACGCCGCTTGCTTGGACATCACTGGCTCCCTCCGGGAGAAACGCGCCTCCCATCATACGGATTCAACCGGCGAAGGGTTTCACCACCCGCGAAGTGTAACGACCGCTACCGCCTCCGGAGTACGCCATGCTCTTCACACTGCTGCTCGCGGCCATTCCGCTCCCCAACCTCGCGGCGCCCTCGCCGAACCCGAAGGACGTGCGCGCCGCGGTGGCGGCCGCGCTGGTGCCGCTCCAGAAGGGCGCGGCCGGGCACGCCGAGCAGAAGACGTGCTTCGCGTGCCACAACCAGGCTATGCCGATGCTGGCGTTCAACGCCGCCAACGGCCGCGGGCTTACTATCGCGCCCGCGCTGCTGAAGGGGCAAGCCGATCACGTTTCCAACTTCCTCGAAACGAACCGCAAGAAGTTCAGGGACGGTGTCGGCACCGGCGGCGCGGTGGACAGCGCCGGTTACGCGATGTTCACGCTCGAACTCGCCGGCCACAAGCCGGACGAGAACACCGCGGCCGTGGTCGAGTACCTACTCAAGACGCAACCCGACCGCGACCACTGGCGGACCAGCAGCAACCGCCCGCCGACGGAAGCGAGCGATTTCACCGCGACCTATCTGGCGATCCGCGCGCTGAAGTTCTGGGGGCCGCCCGCGAACGCGGACGCGGCGAAGATCACGAAGCGCGTCGAGACGGCCCGGACGTGGCTGGTGAAGACGCCGGCGAAGGACACGGAGGACCGCGTGTTCCGCTTGCTCGCGCTCAAGGAGTCCGGCGCCGACGCGAAGGAGGTGGCCGCGGCCGCGTGGGAGTTGCAGCAGACGCAGCGCGCCGACGGCGGCTGGTCGCAGCTCGACAACGGGCGCAGCGACGCCTACGCGACGGGAAGTGCGCTGGTCGCGCTGCACCTGGGCGGCGGGCTGAAGACGGACGCGCCCGCGTACCGAATGGGGTTATCGCACCTGCTGAAGACACAGCGTGCGGACGGGACGTGGCTCGTGAAGTCGCGGAGTAAGCCGTTCCAGCCGTACTACGAGACCGGTTTCCCGCACGAGAAGAACCAGTTCATCTCCAGTGCCGCAAGCGGCTGGGCCGCCGCGGCGCTGGCGCTGGCTCTCGAAAAGAAGTGACGAGCAGCGAGTGACGAGTGACGAGCGAAAGGCAGAAGAACGGAAGCACCCACGCTCCTGTTCTTCTGCCTTTCGCTCGTCACTCGTCACTCGCTGCTCGTCACTTCTTGATCGGCTTGTACTCGACCTTCTTGAACGTCATCACGCTGCCGGGGTCGTGGCCCTGGAGCGCGAAGTGGCCCTTCGTGTAAGTGTTTTTCGTGTCCTTGAAGTCCACCGTCTGCTTGCCGTTCACGCTGATCTGGATGCGGTTCCCGTCGGCGATCACCTCCTGGGTGAAGAACTCGTCGGGCTTGTGCGGGGCGTCCTTCATCACCAGGATCGACTTCCGCTCTTCGTCGGTCAACTTGCCGAACGCCGGGTACAGGCTGCCGGTGCGGATCTGGTCGGTGTGGGTGGCGTTGATCTGGACCTCGTAACCCTGCGGGAAGTTCGGGCCGAACTTCGTGCGGATGTACATGCCGCTGTTGCCCTTGTCGTTGATCTTCGCCTCCGCGCGGAAGTGACAGTTGTCGGCCTCGACCTCGGTGAACAGGTGGCTGGCCGGGCCGCCGCCGACGATCATCCCGTCCTTCACCTGCCACAGGGCGATCTCCTTCCCCGCGGTGCCGTCCTTCTTGTCCTTCTCCACGCCGACGAACGCGGTCACCTTGCCGGCGTCGTTCTTGACCTGCTTCACGCTCTTGAAGTTGCCGCTGGGCGGGTCGAACATCTTCCAGCCGGTCAAGTCTTTGCCGTTGAACAGTTGAACCCACTCGTCGTCCGCGGCGCGGGCGGCGGGGTCGGAGACGGCCGCGAGCGTGACGGCGGCGCAGAGCGCGACCGTAACGAGCGGGCGGGAGAGGCACCGGGATTGCATACTCGACTCCAGTTGAAATGGGCAGAATCGCGAAGCGCGCGGTTCCAGAGGTGATCCTACCGGCGGAAGTGACACTCCGCCACCATCCGCCCGAACCAACCGGTGCGACCTTAACCGCACGATCCAGAAAAATTACCCAGAACGTGCAGTTTTCGTTGCCTACCATTCGCGAGGCCAGTACGTTGGGTGTCGTCGGGCCTACTTGGGCGGTTTGGGTAATCTTTATTGCCCACCCAAATTGCGCCGACTGATGCAAGGGCCGGTTCGCAGCAGGGACGTAGCGGTCGCCCCACTTCCTCATCCCATCCAGTGGAGCTTTCGCGATGAAAAGGCGTTTGTTGGGCATCGCCCTGTTAGGGGCCGCGGTGTGGGCCATGACGGGCGAGGCGTCCGCGTTCGGCGGCCGCAAGAAGAGCAACGACTGCGGCACCTCGGCCGGCTACAGCACCGGCTGCGGCACGGCGACCGGCTGCGGCAGTTACGTCGTCTCTTACGTTGACCAGAAGGTTATGGTCAGCGAGTGGGTCTCGGTGAAGGAAGAGTACAAGTACTGGGTCAGCGAGCCGGTCATGAAGAAAGAAAAGGTGAAGGTCAAGGAGCAGGCGTGGAAGGACGAGGCGTTCAAGTACACCGTCAACGAACTCGTCACCACCAAGGAGAAGGTGAAGGTCAAGGAACAGGCGCGGAAGGACGAGGCGTTCAAGTACACCGTCAACGAGTGGGTCACGGTCAAGGAAAAGGTCAAGGTCGCCGAGTCGAAGGCGGTCACCAAGGAGATGGAGTTCACGACCTACACCTCCGTTCCGGTCGTCACCAAGCAGATGCGGACGGTTTGTGAGTGGGTGTGCGTGCCGGTCACCGTGACCTGCGCGGCCCCGGTCTACGCCGCTCCGAGCTGCGGGACCGCCAGCGGCGGCGGCTTGTTCCACCGGATTTGCGGCAAGAAGCACAACGACTGCGCCGCCCCGTGTGCCACCGGCTGCGAAACCCCCTGCGCCCCGATTACCACGGTCGTGATGCAGCGCCAGATGGTCACCCGCCAGATCAAAGTGGACGTGACGACCTGCCAACAGGTCGCGCACAAGCACAAGAAGCCGGTCACCACTTACGAAATCGTGTGGGTTGAGAAGGAAGTGGACGTGAAGAAGTGCGTCGCGGTCGAGAAGACCGGCATGCACAAGGTTGGCTACTGGGTCGATGTCGAGAAGGAAATCAGCGTCACGAAGTGCGTCACGGTCGAGAAGACCGGCATGCACAAGGTTGGCTACTG
>CANLGS010000305.1 GCA_947490035.1 Gemmataceae bacterium | reverse complement strand
GCCGCGCGAAGCAGCACATCGAGTTCGTTGAAGTCGGCCGTGCGCATCATGTGTTGCGCGAGCTGGAGCGGCGACGCGCTCAGGTCGTGAACGATTTCCAGCACCTGATTGTGCGGCGGGCCGTCGCGTTTCACGCTGCGGATCGCGCCGAACGGGATCGCTTCCGGGTGCGGCGGTTCGTCCGAGAGCGGTTCGCCGTGTTCGCCCACGGGCGGTTCGCCGCGCGCTTCCTTCGGAAGTACGAGAGCGGTCGCGGTGACGCGCACGAGCGGCGGGCACGCGGTGTCGCGCAGCCCCGCGTACAGCGACCGAAACGACATGAACAGCGTCGGGATGCCGAACACGCCCATGACCACGAGCGCGACGCCGGTCGGCAACTGGCCCTTCTGAATCTTCTCGTACCCGGCCGGGATGAGCGTGACCGCGATCAACCCGAGCAGGCCGAAGAACAGCACCGCGCAGCCGACCGCGTGCCAGCCGGTGCGGTACGGGAACGCGCGCTCGCCCGGCGCGGCGGCGTCAGACGCCATCGGGCGGCTCCTGACCGTCGGGCACCAGCACGGTGCGCAGCCGCCGCAGCGCCCGCAGGTAGCGCATCGACGCCGCGGCTTCGGTCAGTTGCAAAGCGCTCGCGACTTCTTGGTTGGAGAGCGCTTCGTGGTGCCGCATCAGGATGATTTCGCGGTCGTCGTCGGAGAGTTGGTCGATGGCGGTCGTGAGCCGGCGCTGAAGTTCCGCCTGAATCGCTTCGGACGTGGGCGTGCGCTCGGTGTCGATGAGCTGCGAAACGAGCGACACGCTCGACTCGTCGGCCCACGCGGGTCGCGCGATGGCCTGCTCGCGATCGACGCTCCGGCGCTGCGCGAGCCGGTGCCGGCGGTGCGTGTCGATGATGCGGTCTTGTGCGAGGTGCCGCAGCCACAGGTGGAACGGCATGTCGGGCTTCTTGAGGTACTCCGTGAGCCGCTGGTTGGCTTCGAGGAGTACGTCCTGAACGATGTCGGACGCATCGACGCGGCGCGCGACGGCCGGGTCGAGCCGCATCCCGATGACCTTGCGGAGCGGGTCGCGGAACTCGCCCAGGAGTTTGTCCACGGCGCCAGGCTCGCCGTTGCGGGCGTCGTCGAGCAGCCGGTCGGTTTCTTCGCGGTTGGGCCACATGCCGACATTCTACAGACAACGACTTCATGTAGGACAGGCCGCTGGCCTGTCACTGTCCTGACAAGGCCAGCGGCCTGTCCTACGGGATCAGTTCCAGCGGGCGACTTCGGTCAGTGCCTGCGACAGGAACTTCTCCACGTCGCGCTTGTCTTCGGCGTTCGGTTCCGCGCGGAGGTACGCGCGGAGCGGGTCGATCGCGCGGCCCGGTTGCTCCGCTTGCACCAACAGCACGCCGAGGTCGCGGTGCTGGCTGGAGTCCTGGGGAATGAGTTGCGTCAGCCGGCGTGTGATGCGCGCGGCGCGAAGGTACTCGCGGTCCGCCATGTACGCGGTCTTCAGGTTTTGGAGCATTCGCGCGACGATCGCGCCCGGCGGCGTGGCGGCCAGCGATTCCGGCGTCGCCTCGAACGGCCGACCGGTTACGCCCCCCACCAGCGCCTCGCACGACTCCACGTCGAGAAACTGCCCGCCGTTGAACGGGTCGAACAGCACCTCTTCGTTGCCGTCCACCGCCTTCGCGATGAAGTGTCCGGGCAGGCCCACGCCGACCACGTTCAGCCCGGCGCGCTCGCCCACCGCGACCGCCAGAACCGACAGCGCGATCGGCAGTCCGACCTGACGATCCAGCACCTTGTTCAGATAGCTGTTTCGCGGGTCGTAGTAGTTCTCGGTGTTCCCCGCGAAGCCGCACTCCTCGAACAGGAAGGTGGTGAGTTCCGCGGTGCGCGCCGCGAGCGAACCATGCAGCCGCGGGCGCAGTTGGTCCGCGAGCCGCTCGATGCGGCGCAGGTACGCACGCGGCCTCATGTCGGTGTACGCGTCGCGCGCGATGAGCAGGGCGACGCGAGCCAGGTCGGTCGGTGTGTGTGGATCGGCGGCGAGCGCCGCGAGAGCGGAACTGAGTTTCATGTCTGTATTGTAACCACGAAGGCTCGTGTTTGGTGTGTTGGTTAGCCGCAAGCCGAAGGCGAGCGCGAACGCACACGCCAAACGTAAGAATCGCAACGTCCACAGGTACGCTCAAATAGGATGAATTCTCCCAGAGGCTTCCACCATGTTGGTTCACCGATACAAGACTGACTTGCACTGCGGGGCGTGCGTCGCGAAGGTGCGACCGCTGCTCGACGCCGCGCCGGACGTGGTCAGGTGGGGCGCCGACACTTCCGGTTCGCCGGCCGTTCTCACCGTTGAAGGCGAGAGCATCACCGCGGAGCGGGTCGGCGCGCTCATCCAACCGGCCGGTTACCACGTCCTCGGCGAAGAGACCGCGGCGCCTTCATCTGCGCCCGCGGAGAAGCCCACCTCCTACTTCCCGCTGGTGTTGGTGCTGAGTTACTTGGTCGGACTGGTCGCGGTCCCGGAGGTCGCCTCTGGCTCCTTCGACGCGATGCGAGCGATGGGCAGGTTCATGGCCGGGTTCTTCCTCGCGTTCTCGTTCTTCAAACTGCTCGACCTGCGCGCGTTCGCCGACTCCTACGCGAGCTACGACATCGTCGCCGCGAAGTGGCTCGGATACGGCTACCTGTACCCGTTCATCGAACTGGGGCTTGGGGTCGCGTACCTGACGCACTTCGCGCCGCTCGCCACGAACGCGGTCACGCTGGTGGTGATGGGCGTGAGTACCGCGGGCGTGCTGAAGGCGCTCGCCGCGAAGCGGAAGATCCGCTGTGCGTGCCTCGGAACCGGGTTCAACTTGCCGATGTCGGTCGTGACTTTGGTCGAAGACGTGCTGATGGTGGTGATGGCGGGTGCGATGCTGATTTGGCTGCTGTAATAATCAAACCGCACGACTGACTGACAGCCTCTCCCTCTGTCAGCCAGCCGTGCGGTTAATTTGGCTCTCGCCGAAATAGGTAATAGCGAGCGTCGTGCCAAGTCCGCGTGTGAGTGCGTCAAGAAGTCGCAAAGACTGGCGCCGCAAGGCAGTTTGCGGTGAGAAGAATTTCCCGCGCGTGAGTTTCCCACACCATGAATGCACAAGAAGCGCGCAGGCCGGCTGCGATGATGCGCTTAAATTCAGCAGTCGCAACTTCCGCACATCTCCGTTGACCCTTCTGCCTTGACTTGCCCACAATACCGGCAAACTGCCCACCGCGAGGTTCCGCCCGATGCCAGCGACGATTGACGACACCTACGCGGAAGCGTTCCGCAGTATCTACGCGAGAGTGCTGGTCACCGCGCGCGACCGGTACTGGCTCGACCGTGCCGTGAACGCCAGCACCGGCAACGCGAGCAGCACCATCCTGTGCGACTGCGAAGCCGGTCTCGACCGCTACGTTGACGCGAGCGACACGCCCGACAACCGCCCCGGGGCGATCGTGCAGTTCCACGTGCCGCGGTTCCACAAGGACCGCGAAGCGCGTCTCGAACGCAGCGTGTTGGTTCGCGTGGCGCAGAACGTGATGACGTGCCCGACGACGGCCGCCTTTAACGTGCTGGACGCGAGCGGGAGTTGGTTCGCGAGTACGCAACCGCCGAAGCCCGGCGGGAGGTGGCTGCCGCTCGGCCGGAAAGTGGCGTACTTCGGAGACGGGCATCAGTTCGTCGCGGAGCGCCACGGCCGCCGGTGCTGGGTGGTGCCGATCCTCAGCGGCGAGTTCGTGATCGAACGGCGGTGCGGGTTCGCGGACGGCTTGATGGGCGGGAACCTGTGGTTCTTCGGCGCGACGGCCGACGCCGCGCTCGCCGCCGCGACGCGCGCCGCCGCCGCGGCGAGCGAGATTCCGGGCGTGATCCTGCCCTTCCCCGGCGGCGTCGCGTCGAGTGGCAGCAAGGCCGGAAGCAAGTACAAGTTCAGCATCGCGAGCACTTACGCCGAGTACTGCCCGACGCTTCGCGGCAAGGAGGGCGTGGTGTCGCGCCTGCCAGACGGCGTGGCGAGCGTGCAGGAGATCATCATCAACGGCGCGGACCTGCCGACCATCGTGAAGGCCACACAAGCCGCGATAGGGGCGTCGAAGGACACGCCGGACCTGCTGACCATCTCCGCGGGCAACTACGGCGGCCGGTTGGGAAAGAGCTTCGTGTACCTGCATCCGGAGAAGCAACCAACCTGAACGCCGCTTGCGGCTTGGCGAGCGTCACGCGGGCGGCGTTTCCGGGTGCAGAAGTTGTGCGGCCCACACCGCGTCGGACGCCGACAACCGGGGTTCCGGGTCGAACTCGTACAGGAACAGGTGGTAGTCGGCGGTGTCGTAGATGCGGTGTAGGAGCGACTGAATGTCGAGCAGCGGTTCCGGTTCGCCAGGGCGCAGCGGGATTGGGACCGTCGGCAGTTGCTCGCGCAGTTTGACGGGCCACAACCCCGCCCGCGGGTCGTCGCCCTGGCGGTCGGCGTGCCGGCTGACGATCGCGTAGTAGTCGCACGCGGGCAGTTCCTTCCACGGCATCTTCTCGTGCGCGCGAAGCAAATCGATCTCGACGAAATTGGTCGTACTCGCGAGGACGCGCCGCACCTTCGCCCGGTACTGGTCGCGCCCGCTGGCCGCTTTATTTACCGGGCTGAGCAACTCGATAATCGTAACCGCCGGGCCGTCGGCGCGGTCGCGAATCTCCAGGTACGGGAATCGCTCCACCTCGACCTCGGCCGGCATCCCGACCGACGCCGGCGCGGCGACAGCGGTTCCGCCGGCCGCCGGCACCGCCTGTGGTGCCGCGTGCAGCGAGAGGTCCGGGCGGCCGAGTGGGAACCGCTCGCCGGCGCTCGGCTCGTGAATATACAGGTGCTCCTCGATGCGGATGTAGTACCGCGGCCGGACCTGCGGCGCGAGCACCTCGCGGACGAGCGGGATGAACGTGTCGTGGAAATCGTTCCACACGTCCGGGCATTCAATGTACGGGTTCATCCCTGGAAACGGTGACGGCATCGGCAATCCTCCGCGACGGTGCGTGCCGCGATTATACCACCGGTGCCCGCGTCACATCTTCCCCAGCACCAGATCGAGAACCCAACACCCGCGCGCGTGCGGGCCGTTGCCGCGGCAGTGGTTCAGCACGTCGTCGCTGTCGCAGCCGGCGTCTTGAAGCGCGTCCGCGAGGATCGGCATGCGGTCGAATGCGCCGTCGTCGTAGATGCCGCGCGCCAGTGCCATCACGGTGGACGTGAACCACTCCGGGTGCGGCACCACGGGCCGGAACTGATCGCTGAACAGGTCTCGCAGCAGATCGGCCTGTGCCGCGTATTCGTCGCGGACGGCGTTCTGTTGAATCGTTTCCACGAACCGGTTGCGCGCCCCGCCCCGGTGTGCGACGCTCGCGGCGTGACACCCGGCGGCGCGGGCCGAACTGCCGCCGAGCGCTGGTACCCGCAGCGCGGCGACCGTGGCCTCCGCGACGCTTAACGCCGCCGCGTACTCGGCTTCCGCGAAGGAGAACGCGGCCGCGCTCGCGTTGGTCCCCGACCCACTGACCAAGGCGCCTGCGTTCGAGTACGCCCGCCCCGCGAGGTCCACCCATTCGCGCACGCGCTGGTTCGCGTCGGTCAGTTCCTTCGCGGACGCGAGTCCGTCGGCGAACCGCTCCGCGACCGCGACCGCCGCGCGCCCGGTGGCGTCCGGGAACAGTTCCGCGGTTCGCCGGCAGCACGCGCACGCGAACAGCCGCTGCTTGCGGGCGCTCGCGTCCCGGCCGAGCACTTCGAGCATCGTTCCGGGATCGCCGCACGTAAGCCAT
>CANLGS010000304.1 GCA_947490035.1 Gemmataceae bacterium | reverse complement strand
TGACCGCCACCTCGATGCGCTCGCCGCGCATCTGGCTCACGATGCCCGCGAACGTCGGGTTGCCGTTCAGGTTGATCGCGAAGCTCGACAGCGTGCGCGCGATCGGCTCGCGGCTGTCGTAGTTCACCGCCGACACGCGGCCGCCGTTGAAGTCTTCGAGGACCATGCTTTTCAGCAGGTCGTTCACGTCGGCTTCGGGGAACGTCAGATCGACGCGAGCATCCCCTTCTACTTCGCCGGAGCGCGAGAAGTAGCCCACGCCGCTGTTGAACAGCACCACCCGCGTCAGCGGCAGCGTGGTCGCGGGCTTCAGGTCTTGCTTCGCGTTCTCGGCCGCGCCCAGATATTTGTCGGCGCCGACGCCCGCCGCGATGCCCAGCGCAGATGCCACCGGAGCCACCAACAGCCACTTGTTCATGGGAACTCTCCAGAAAGGTGCCCACGCGCGGCGGGAATTGGGTGATGTCGTAGGCCGACGCGGGCGCGATAATAGCCGCTCGCGGTCGCGCGTGTCTGTGCGACTTGTGCCGGTTGTTACGCTTCACCCATTGGAAGACGATCATGCCCCGATGGTGCCACCCGGTTGCGTTCGCAATTCTCGCGCTGCCGTTTGCGTTCGCGCACGCGCAGCCGCTGGACGAGATGCCCCTTCCCGCGAAGGCGTGTGCGGAGGAGCTAGTCGGCCCGCCGGTCGTGACCGCGAAGGCGTGGGCCATCGCCGACGGCAAGACCGGCAAACTGCTGTGGGGGTCGAAGGAGCAGGAGCCGCTCGCGATCGCGAGTACCACGAAGGTCATGACCGCGTACATCGTGCTGACCCTCGCGGCCGAAGACGCGAAGGTACTCGACGAGGTGGTGACGTTCTCCGAGCGCGCGGCGAAGACCGGCGGTAGCACGTCCGGGCTGAAGACCGGCGAGAAACTGACCGTGCGCGAACTGCTTTACGGCCTGCTACTGCCGTCCGGCAACGACGCCGCGACCGCGTTCGCGGAACACTTCGGCGGGCGTCTCAAGGCTGAGGGCAAGGCCGACGACGCCACCGCGAAGTTCGTCGCCGAGATGAACCGCACCGCGAAGGCGCTCAAGATGGAGGAGACGAAGTACCTCGACCCGCACGGTCTGGGGCTGAACAAGGCGAGCGCACGCGACCTGCTCACGCTCGCGTTCGCGGCGCTGAAGAACGCGACGTTCGCGAAGTACGTCGCGACCCGGCGTTACAAGTGCGAGGTGACCGACGCCGACGGCAAGAAGCGCGAGGTGACGTGGAACAACACGAACAAGCTGCTCGACATCGAGGGCTACGAGGGCGTGAAGACCGGCACCACGACCGCGGCCGGCGCGTGCCTCGTGGCGAGCGGCAAGCACGACAGCGATCACCTGCTGCTGGTGGTGCTGGGCAGCGCGTCGAACGACGGCCGCTACGCGGACGCGCGGAACCTGTACAAGTGGGCGTGGCGCGAGCGCAAGGCGAAGTGACTTCCGCGGCGCGCGAGCGGGACGCCCGCGCACCCAGGGGGAGAAACGGATTCTGCGCACTCGGCCCTTTCGCCATGTTCACCGGACCAGTAAACTTTCTTGTAGTCAGTCCTCCCGCCTTCTGAGCCACCCGCCATGACGCGATCGTCCGGCTGTCTGCTCCTCGTCGCCATGTTGCTCCTCGTCTCGCGAGGCGCGTCTTCCGCGGAAGAAGCTCCGCCGCCGCGCGAGAAGGTTCGATCTCCGGTCGCTAACGCTCCCGGCTCGCCGAACACTGGCACCAAGATGCCGCTGTCCGGCCTCGCGCCCGCGAAGCCGATGTTCGACGCGTGCGTCTACCAGTACGGCGTGAGCACCACCAACGCGAAGTGCCAGGCGTTCGTGAACCAGGGGCTGGGCCAGTACTACTCCTACGTGTGGATCGAAGCGGTTCGGGCGTTCGAGACGGCGCTGCAACACGACCCCGAGTGTGCCTACGCGTGGCTGATGCTTCACCGCTCGCTGGAGAAGTGGGGCAAGCCCGGCGTGATCCCGCCCGCGGCGCCTTACGTCGCGGTGCTCGGCGGCATGGTGTACGGGAAGTTGCCGGATCGCGTCGGCAAGAACGCGATTGACTACTCGCTCGACAGCGCCCGCCGGTTGATGCCGAAGGCCAACCCGCGCGAGCAACTGCTGATCCAGGCGCGGTTGCAAGAGAAGGGCATGTTGCCCGGCGTCGGCCCCGACGACCGCAAGAAGAAGGCGGCCCAGTCGCTCGACGAACTGCTGATGCTGTACGACGACGACAACGAGGGGTGGTACTGGCGGGCGCAACTCGCCTCCGACGGCGGCCCGAACGCGACCGCGGTGTTCTACAAGGCGCTCTTGCGCGTGAACCCGCTGCACCCCGGCGCGAACCACGAGTTCGTCCACTTCTTCGAGAACGTCCGCCGCCCGGCGCTCGGCTGGCCTTACGCCGAGAACTACATCAAGTCGTCGCCCGGCATCCCGCACGCGCACCACATGCAGGCGCACCTCGGCACGCGCATCGGGAAGTGGGGCGAGACGACCGACTGGTCCGCGAAGGCGGTCGAATTGCAGCTCGCGTACCACAAGCTCCAGGGCGTGACGCCGGGCGAGGACCACCAGTTCAGCCACCACATCGACATCCTCCGGCAGAGCCTGGTCCACGACGGCCGGTTCGCCGAGGTGAAGGCGCTGCGGGCGGCCACCGGCGGCGACAAGGGCGGGCCGCGCGCGGACGCACTCGGGCTGCGCATGGCCCTCGGTCAACACGACTGGGACGAAACGCAACGCCTGATCGAACAGTCCCGGAAAAGCGACAAGGCGACCGGCGCGTACTACGCGGCGCTCGTTTCGCTCGACAAGGGCGACACCGAGCAGGCCGGGCGCGAGGTCGATACGCTCCGCCAACTTCAGCAGACGCGCAAGACCGACAAGGCTCTCGAACGCCGGCTGTTGGAGATTCAGGGCCGGCACCTGTGTCAGAAGGGCGAGGGCGAGGCCGGTTTGAAACTGCTCAAGAAGATCGTCGATGCGACCAAGAACGACTTCTCGCACCACGCCTGGGGCAACGGCGCGGTGTACATGGAATCGTCGGGCGTCGGCGCGCTGGAAGCCGGCGTCGCGGTCGATGCGGAGGAGGCCTTCCTCGAAGCGCTCGCGCACGACGCCGGCAGCGTTCGCGGCGCGCTGGGCTTGTGGGCGCTGTGCGACCGTCTGGGGCGGAGCGAGGAGGCCGCGCGCTACCTGAAGCTCGCACAGCGTGTCTGGGCGAAGGCCAACCCGAAGGACTTCGCCGCGCTGCAATCGGACATGGCGAAGCGCGCCACGAAGATCGCCAAGCCCGCCGTCACCGCGATGGGTGACGAGTAGTCAAGTCTTGGGCGAGCGGGGGGCGTAAGCCCCCTGTTCACTCACCAACACCAGCACACGATTGCGTTTAACAGGGGGCTTACGCCCCCCGCTCGCCTCACACCACCAAACACCATGACGCGCACACTCCTCTGCCTTTCACTCGCACTCACACCCGCCCTCGCACTTCAAAGTGCCGACCCGTGCGTGTCGGGCACGCCGGTCGGCAAGCGGCCGGGGCCGTACAGCTTCCTCGTCGCCACCGGGCCGCAGCGCGGGCAGCAGACGTGCTACGTGTGCGAGCAGCACGAGGGCAACAAGCCCGCGGTGATCGTGTTCGCGCGCGCCACCTCCGACCCGCTCGGCAAGTTGGTCGCGAAACTCGACGCCGAGGCCATCGCGAAGAAGGACACCGGGTGCAAGGTGTGGATGACGCTCCTCGCGGACAAGGCGGACCTCAACTCGCTCGCGAAGTGGGCGCAGAAGCAGGGGCTGAAATCGGCCCCGGTCGGCGCGTTCGAGGACGCGGACGGCCCGCCGGCGTACAAGCTGCACACGGACGCCGACGTGACGGTGCTGCTGTTCGTGAAGCAGAAGGTGGTCGCGAACTTCGCCTTCCGCGCCGGCGAACTCGACGACAAGGCCATCGACGCCGTGATGAAGGCCATGCCGGGGTTGTTTGAGGCAAAGTAGCAATTCGTTAGCCGCGACCCGTAGTCCGCGGAGGGGAGTGCGGCGCGGGCGGCAAAAGGGCGCTCTTCCATATCTTGTCGGCATGAGCTTATCTCGCCTTCTGCTTCGCCTGGCGCTCGGGCGCCGGCTTCCCACCACCGCCGGCGAACTGCGCGTGCCCGGCGTGTCCGCGCCCGTCACCGTCCGGCGCGACAAGTGGGGCGTGCCGCACATCGACGCCGCGACCGACGCGGACGCCCACTTCGCGCTCGGCTTCTGCCAGGGTCAGGATCGCGCCGGGCAACTCGAAGCGATGTGGCGGCTGGTCCGCGGCACACTGGCCGAGTGGGTCGGCGCGGACGCGCTGCCCGCGGACCGCATGAGCCGGCACATCGGGTTCCGCCGCGCCGCCGAGGCGCAGGTCGCGGTTCTCGGCGCCGATGCGCGGGCCGCGTTCGAGGCGTTCGCCGCCGGGCTGAACGCGGGCGCCACGACCGGCCTGCCGCGGAAGCCGCACGAGTTCGCCATCGTCGGCGGGACGCCGTCGGCGTGGGACACGGCCGACGTGCTCGGACTGCTCAAGTTGCAATCGTTCCTGCTGCCGTCGAACTGGGACGTGGAACTCGCTCGCCTGCGCATCCTCCTGGCCGACGGTCCGGACGTGCTGACGGCGCTGGACCCGGTGCAGAACCTCTCCCCCCAACCCCCTCCCCTAAGAAGGGAGGGGGAGCCGGATTTAAGCCCCTCCCTTCTTAGAGGGGTTGGGGAGGGGTTGTTGGACCGCCTCGCCGCCGACCTCGGCGCGCTGCAGGCGTTCCTCCCGACCGGCGGCGGGTCGAACAACTGGGTGATCGCCGGCACGCGCACCGCGTCCGGCAAGCCGCTGCTGGCGAGCGACCCGCACCTCGCGCCGACGTGCCCGCCGCCGTGGTACCTGGCGCACGTCCGCACGCCGCGGTGGGAGGTCGCGGGCGCGGCGCTGGCCGGCACGCCGGGCTTCCCCATCGGGCACAACGGGTTCGCCGCGTGGGGCGTCACCGCCGGCCTCACCGACAACAGCGACCTGTTCCTCGAAACGCTCGGCCCCGACAACCGCTCCGTGCGCCAGCCCGACGGCACGTTCGCCGCGTGCGAGGTGGTGAAGGAAGTGATTCGCGTGAAGGGCGGCGCGGATGTCGTCGAGGAGGTGCTGCTGACGCCGCGCGGCCCGGTGCTGACGCCGCTCGTTCCCGACGTGAAGCTCGCGGTCTCGCTGTCGGCGACGTGGCTCGAACCGCGCCCCATGATCGGCTTCCTCGGCGCCCCGACGGCGCGTTCGTTCGACGAGTTCCGTGCGCCGTTCGCCGCGTGGCCCGCGCTGCCGCTGAACGTGCTGTACGCGGACGCCGGCGGCACCATCGGCTGGCAACTGGTGGGCGAGGTGCCGACTCGCCGCGGCGGGCACGGGCTGCTGCCGCGCGCCGGCGACGCGCCCGATTCCGGCTGGACCGGCACCGTGCGGTTCGAGGAGATGCCGTTCGCGGTGAACCCGGCGTGCGGCTATTTGGCGACCGCGAACGATCCGCCGTGCTGGGCGGGAGAACCTACGCCCCCGGCCCCTGCGGTGAACCGCGACGGTAACGGAGCGGGTGGTGAGGCGGGCGACACTTCCACCCGCTCCGTTACCGTCGCGGTTCACCGGGAGGGGGCCGGTTCTTCGCCCTGGCTCGGTGCCGACTACATCGACGCCTACCGCGCGCGGCGCATCCGCGAGTTGCTCGCCGCGCGCGACGCCGGGTGGACGCTCGCGGAGTGCGCCGCGATCGCGCTCGACGTGCAATCCCTCCCGTGGGGCGAGGTGC
>CANLGS010000303.1 GCA_947490035.1 Gemmataceae bacterium | reverse complement strand
TCCACGCACCCGGCGGGGAAGTCCGCGATGGTGGCCTCGAGCGTCGTCGCCGCGTTGTACGCGGGCAGCACGGCGATGATCTTGTGCTTGCGCGGCGGCACCGGTTCGGCCGGCTTCAGGACGCGATCGACGTGGAAGATTTCGTGGACCGGGTTGAGCGGCGGTTCGGCGAGCAGGGTGGATGGCATGTGGTGCTTCGCGGTGGAGGAGCGTATTCGTTCCAGTATACGATGCGAATCGAGTGGCGAAATTCCTGAAATGTCGGTCGGCGTGGTGAACCGCGACCGTGAGGGAGCGGGTGGGGGTCTCATCGCGCCCCGGCCCACCCGCTCCCTCACGGTCGCGGTTCACCACGTCATTTCCGAAGTCGAAAAGGCACTTCCAGCCCGTGCTTCTCCATCAGGTCCACGTCGGCGAGCAACTTCTCGGCGGGGCCGTCGGCGGCGAGTCGGCCCGCGTCGAGTACCAGCACACGCGGGCAGGTGTCCAGCACCAGGTCGAGATCGTGCGTCGCGATGAGTTTCGTGCCGGGCAGGGCGCGAATCACGGCGATGAGTTCGCGCCTTCCGCGAGGGTCGAGGAACATGCTCGGCTCGTCCAGCAGCAGCACCGACGGGCGCATCGCGAGGACGCCCGCGAGCGCGGCGCGGCGCTTCTCGCCGCCGGACAACTGGAACGGCACGCGCTCGCCCGCGTCCGGCATTCCCACCGCTTGAAGCGCCTCCGTGACGCGCGCCTTCGCATCGGCGGGCGTCGCGCCCATGTTGAGCGGTCCGAACGCGACATCCTCCGCGACCGTGGGGCTGAAGAGCTGGTCGTCCGGGTTCTGGAACACCACGCCCACCACTTCGGGCAGCTTCCGCCGGTGTTCGGGAACGGCGGGGTCGAGGCCGCCGAGCGTCGCCTGACCGGGCTTGCCCGCGAGGACGCCGCAGAGCCGCAGGAACAGCGTCGTCTTGCCGGCCCCGTTCGGGCCGACGATGGCGACGCACTCGCCCGGTTCCACCGCGAACGAAATGTCGTCGAGCGCGACGCGGCCGTCCGCGTAGCGGTGGCTCAACGAAGAAATGCGGAGTACGGAATGCGGAGTGCGGAATCCCGAACCGACAGCTTGTTCCGTGTCTTCATTCCGCATTCCGAATTCCGCATTCCGAATTATGACCGGTCCCAGAGCACGAGCGCGGCGGCGGCAAGGGCGAGGGCAATGAAGGAGATGATATCGGCGGGGCGCGTGCGGAACGCGGCGAGCGTGTGGAACTTCCCGTCGAACCCGCGGCAGCGCATCGCGGCGGCGACGTTGTCGGCGCGCTCGGCGCCGCGCACCAGCAGCGCGCCGGTCGCGTGGCCGAGCGCGCGGTAGCCGTGGCGCGTGGCGCGGACTCGGAACCCGCGCGTGCGCATCGCGACGCGCAGCCGGCGCATTTCGTCCGCGAGCAGAAACGCGTAGCGGTAGGCGAGCAGCGTGAGTTGCACGAGCAACCCCGGCACCTTTAGTTTGTGTGCCGCCGCGAGCGTGTGGTGAAGCGGTGCGGTTCCGACCAGCAGTAGCGCGAAGCACCCGACCGCGAGGCCGCGACAGAACACCGCGCACCCCGCGATCAGCCCGCGTTCGGAGATTCGCACGGGGCCGATGTCCCAGCCGGCGCCGTCGAGGGTGAAGGGCAGCACGAGCAGGAACGGGAGTGCCGCGAGCGCAAAGAGGAACAGCCGCGAGCGCACCCACGCGCCCGGTAGTCGCGCTACGACTAGAAGGGACAGCCCGAGCGCGAGCGCGACGGCGGCGGGCGCGAGGTGATCGAGGGCCGCGATCCCGCCGACGGCGAGCAGCACGGCCGCGAGCTTCCAGCGGCTATCCCACCGCGACAGCGGCGAGTCGGGTACGGGTCGATGTCGGAACGCGAGTGTCATCGCGACTTACGCGGCAGCGGTTCGCGGTCGGTGGCGAACTCGGCGCGCAGTTCGGCTTCGGCTTCGGCCCAATTCTGCGCGTCCTGACCGTGCGGCCGGCCCGTGCGGTCCCAGATTTCCGCGGCCCGCGCCGCGATCTTGTCGTGCGGAATCTCGACCTCCGCGAGTGTGGAAGTCGCGGGCGAACCGTTCTTCGCGAGCCGCCGTGTGAACCAGCGCAGCATGTTGTTCCTCCATGGTGGGCGCACGTCATGTTAATATGCGTGCGAACCCGGCGGAATGGCAACACGCTCGCGCAACCTTCACGCGACACATGAATGCGTCGCGTGGGTGAGTGTAGTCCTCACGCTCCGCGTGAGGTGCGATTCGGGGCGACTCTCGCAGAACACCGGCGCGATCCCACCCTCACGCGGAGCGTGAGGACTACACTCGTTGCCCCTCACGCGGAGCGTGAGGACTACACTCACGACTAGTAGATGCCGCCGTGGATGCGCTCCGGCGTGAGGTGGCCAGGCCGGTCCTTGAACCAGAAGGGCCGCCACTCGTTCTGAATCTGGCGCAAGTCCTTCGATTCGTAGAGCAGTTGTTTCACCCGAATGTTCGGGTCGCTTAAGTTCGCGTACAGCAAGCCCGGAATCAGCACCTTACTCGTCGCGGGCTTCGTCGGTTCTTCATTCGCCGACGCGCCCGGCGGGGTCGGTTGCGGCATCCGCGGCACCGGCGGCGGGGTCGGTTCGGTCATCGACGGCACGGGGGGTGTCCACGACCCGCTCGACGGTACGATGGCGCGCGGCGACGGCAGCGCCTGCGGCGGAAGCATCTCGCTGCTCGGCGCGGACGGCGGGAGGTAGGGCAGCGGGTACGCCAGTCCTTGCGTTCCCGTCGCCGGCCCACTGTAAATGCTCGGCGCGGGCGGCACCGCCTTCGGCTCGCTGATCTTGAGCACCTTCGGCTTCGGCAGCTTGTCGCCGGCGGGCGCGTACCGGCCGGCCAGGTACCCGGCCGGTTGCACCTCCATCCGGTCCGACACCGACGGCATCCGCACGTTGCCGATCACCAGCGCGTCGTCGTAAGAGCGGAGCGACATCGCGAACGGCTTGTCTTCGAGCGCCTTCTGGAGTTCGCCGAGCATCTCGAAGAACGGCTTCGAGTCCTCCGGCGGGAACTCGCCTTCAAAGCGCACATCGACGCTCGTAATCAGCCCCACGGCGGTCAGGCCGTCGCGGGTCGTGTGGTAGTCGGCGGTGATGATGAGGCTCGCCGTCGAGACCTTGCCGTTCTCGTCGTGCGACTCGATCACGGTGAGCGTGAAGTGGTCCGGCGCGAGCTTCAGCACGCACTGCTTGCCGGCCACGTCGCGGCACCACCGGCTCTCCGCGACGCCCTTCACTGGCCCCACAGACGCGACCGGCGGCGCAGGCAAGGGCGGTAGCACGCCGCCTTGCTGAAGGAGTTGGCCGAACGCTTCGGTCGCGAGTTGCTTGGTCCCGTCGTTCGGAATGCCGCACCCGACCGGCTTCACCGGCTGCGGCATCGGCAGTTGGCACGGCGGCGCGACGGCGCTGTCCGGCGCCCGCGGCGGGCACATCGTGGGCGGGGCGGTGGAGTCGGCGGGGCAGCGCCATATTGGACCCGTGAAACCGTTGGGGCCTTCGGTCAGTACGGGCGGGACGCTGAAGTCGATCCCGACGCGCGGCGGGCAATCCGGGGTCGCCGGCGCGAGTTTGTCGGCCCGGCCCGTCTTCACCGCGACCGGGGTCGGCACGCGGCCGTCCTTCGCGGGCTTGAACATCCCGCCGAGGTCCATGCCGAAGATCTCCGTTTCGATCTCGTCCTTCAACAGCAGGCCGAATTTCACCTGACTGAACATCACGCCGACGGACGTGTGTTTGGCGCGGAACGAGAACGGCACGTCCACCATCTTCTGTAGCGCTGCCGCCAGCGTGATCCTGGCCCCATCCACGCCCAGCGTCGATTCGCCGGGCTTCAGGTCGTGCTTCACGTCCGCGTCGGCGCCGGTGATGGCCCCGTACACCAGCCCGTCCTTCGTGAGCGTGTAGTGCGCGGTAATGGTGACGACCTCACTCATGCCGTCGCCGCTGTACGTCATGCACAGCTTCAGTTCGTCGTGGGTGAACGTCGCGGAGAGAACCTTGTACGGCATTTCGCGATACCACGTCCCCAGCAGCGGGTTCGCCGGGCACGCCTTCACACACTCGAAGTCGATCACCTTCACGACGGTCTCGTGCTGCACTTGAACCGGCGGAGCGGGCAGCAGGTCGAAGCCTGGGGCGATCATTAGCGGACCTGGCTGCGCCTGAGCCGGCGCGACGAGTCGCGGAATTTGCGGCGCGCAGTACGAGCCAAAGCCGCAGGACGACCCGCTGTCTTGCGCCTGCTTGGACCCGAACACGCCGACGCTGAAGTTGAACACCTGGCGCTTGTCGTTCGGGCACTGCTGGAGCGGGAAGTCAATATCCAGCGCCAGCCCGATCGGCCCCAGTTGCGGCACGGGGAACCGGAAGTCTGGCGCGGCTTCCGCGAACACGGGCGGCGTCGGCGGGGTCATCGGCGGCACCGGCAGTTCCGGCGGCACCGGGGTCGGCATCGGCGGAACCGGCGGTTCCGAGTTCAGCGGGACTTTGAAGCCCAGTCCGGTGATGTCGAACTGCGAGTAGAAGCGAAGATCGGGCCGGTTCGCCTTCGCCCGCGGCATCGGCGCTTCGGGGAGCGGAATGGGAAGACCTTCCGGGCGGAAGATTTCTTCCTCCGCGTGGATCTGTGCCACAGCGGGGGCGGCGAAGGCCGCGGTGAGCAGCGCGACCAGCAACAATCGCGGGACCGTCCGACCTGACATGCACGCGCTCCTTGTCCGGGGAAGTGGGGCGAACCGGGCGGGATGATGCCGTCACCCGCCCGAACGCACAACCCCAACGGCGCGCGCGATATTATGAGCGCATGTCAACCGCCACCTGCGGCCGACTGGCACCTTCGCCGACCGGGGCGCAGCACGTCGGGAACGCCCGCACGTACCTCGTCGCATGGCTGTCGGCGCGGTCGCGCGGCGGCGCGATCGCGCTCCGCATCGAGGACATCGACGCCTCACGCGTCAAGCCCGGCTCGGCCGAACAAGCGGTCGCCGACCTCCGCTGGCTCGGACTCGACTGGGACGGCGAACCGGTCATTCAGACCGCGCGCCTGGCGCACCACGAGGCCGCGCTGGAAGTGCTGAAGCGGGCCGAGTTGGTGTACCCCTGCACCTGCACGCGCGCCGACATCGCCGCCGCCGCGAGCGCGCCGCACGCGGGCGAAGAAGTGACGTATCCGGGGACGTGTGCGCACCGGTGCGTCGCGGACGCGCTGCGACTGCGGAGTGAAGGCCGGTCGTTCGCGTGGCGGTTCCGCGTGACCGAAGACGTGCCGTTCACCGACCTCTTCGTCGGCGAGCAGCGCATCGACATCAGGCACACGGGCGGCGACTTCGTCGTGTGGAAGAACCACGGCGGGCCGGCGTATCAACTCGCGGTGGTGGTCGATGACGGTGCGGCGGGCGTCACCGAGGTGGTTCGCGGTGACGACCTGATCCCGTCCACGCCGCGACAACTCCTCCTGTACCGCGCGCTTGGGCTTCCGGCGCCGCGGTTCGCGCACATACCCCTTGTGATTGGCGAAGACGGCCGCCGACTGGCGAAGCGGCACGGCGGGACGCGGCTCGCGGCGCTGCGCGATGCGGGCGTGAGTGCGGAAGCGGTGGTGGGGTTGCTGGCGTGGTCGTGCGGCTGGCTCGACCGCCCGGAACCGGTCGCGGCCCGCGAACTGCTGCCGCGCTTCCGGCTGGAGAGCATCCCGCGGACGCCGTTCGCGCTGACCGCCACGACGCTTCAACGGGTTGGGCTTTCGTAGGGTGGGACAAGGCTCGGCGCCGTCCCACCATTC
>CANLGS010000302.1 GCA_947490035.1 Gemmataceae bacterium | reverse complement strand
TTCGGAGTGGTGGTTGGGGGAACCGTTCGACCGTGGTCAAGACCTCATCCGGGTGCGAAAATCGTTGCAGACCACCCGTCACGGGGGTAATCTGTGACCGCACAGCCGATTCGTGTTCCCAGAGGCGTTCATCTGGGAAAGATCGGTTTAGAGAGTGGTCCGCTCGCTCCGCGAGCGGTGCGATACCCGACACGGGAGCAACGACGCCTCCTTATGGCCTCGTCTTGCCGAAGCGACCGCTCGCGGAGCGAGCGGACCACTCTGAAGGGCGGCGCAGTTGGGCTTGCCCAACGTACCGGCGTTCGGAGAATATCACCGCCCGCGGCGCTTCCCGGTTCGTTCCGCTCGCCGGACGTTGCATGAGCTTCGCACCCACTCCGCGCCGTCGTCCGCCCGCCGCGTCACTCGGCCTCTACCCGATGGAGCTGTCCCGCAACCTTAAAGTGGACAGCGTGTCCAGGCTGGACCCGTCGCCGCCCCGCGCCATCGACGCGGCCGGCACCGCGGGCGACGCGGTCGAGGCGATGCGCGAGGGCAGCGTCGGGTGCCTGCTCATCACCGAACGCGGCCTCGTGGTCGGCATCTTCACCGAGCGCGACCTGCTCACGCGCGTGCTGGCCCCCGGCAAGCCGCTCGATACGCCGATTCGCCAGTGCATGACCGCGAACCCGGTGACGGTGTCGCCGAAGGACTCGGTGCGGACCGCAGTGAAGCGGATGCAGAAGGGCGGCTACCGGCACCTGCCGGTGGTCGATGAAGCCGGGCGCCCGGTCGGCATCCTCTCCGCCCGCCGCGTGGTGCATTACCTGGTGGAACACTTCCCGGCGCTGGTGTTCAACCTGCCGCCCGAACCGAACCGCTACCCCGAAACGCCCGAAGGCGCGTGAGCCGGGCACGGCGATCCTGACCGACTGCTTGGCGTGATAGGCTGACCGGCGCCAACCGCGCGGCACGCGAATAGGCCGTTCGCAACCGACCGAATTATTTCGGCGGAAAGGAGTTGCGAGCCGAACGGCGGGCAGGTACTCTGCGCGTTCGGGCTGACCGGCGCGTAATTCGGGCTGACCGAGCGGGTCAGTCCTAACGCGCAACCCGTGTCAGGCTAATACCTAGTTCGGCGGCGAAGGAACTACTTTGGAGTGGATCGTCCCCTATATCTGGGCTGCCGGTGGCCTTCAACTAATGGTGGCGTCGGCGAACGTCTTCGCAGCGAGGATGTTCCGCTACCGGGAGAGTCTTCGAACTCTACCGGGTCATGTGGCGGAGGTCTTCGTCGTCCAGAATATATTCATCATGCTCACAGTCGTGGGGATGGCCGTGCTGTGCTTCGGGTTCGCGGAGGAGTTGGCCGGGGGGTCTCTCTTGGGACGATGTCTGAGCGGCTTTCTGTCCGTCTTCTGGTTTGTCCGTCTGGTCTTCCAACTGTTCTTCTACGACAGAGAGTTGCGTCGACAGCACCGAGTGTTCGATGTCCTATTCCTCCTCACGTTCGGGTATCTGGTGGTGGTGTTCGCGATCGGAGCGTTGACATCGGGCTCGACTACGTAACAGAGCCGCCGAACCAGCCGTTGCAGCAGACGGGGCCGGCATTACGGCGTGCCGAGTTGTGACGCCTCTCCGGCCGGCCCCGCTGCTGAACTTTGTCGTTCGGCCGCGACAGGCGACTGCCTCCTCACCGTCACCCGCGGCGACAAGAACCACGACCTGCCCGTCTTCTTCCCGCTCCCCAAGTAACCGCAACTCGCACATCTTGCAAAGCCGCGAGCGGCTTCCCTTCTGGGGGTAGGTTCTTGCGCCGGCGCGTGTAAGATAAGCCCGACCGCACCGGGCTACTCAGCGAAACCTCTCTCATCTTACCTTCCGAGGAAGGGCTTCTATGGGTTCCGATAACGGCTCTCCCGCCGAAGCGCAGCCGGCCGCCGGCGCGAACGGCACTACCGCAAATGGCACCACCACCAACGGCCACGCGAACGGCCGCACGCGCAAGACCGAGACGCGCGAGTCGGTCACCATCCGGTTCGCCGGCGACTCCGGCGACGGCATGCAGCTCGCCGGCACGCGGTTCACCGACACGTCCGCCCTCATGGGCAACGACATCGCCACGTTCCCCGACTTCCCCGCCGAAATCCGCGCACCCGCCGGCACCCTCGCCGGCGTCTCCGGCTTCCAGGTCCACTTCTCCAGCAACGAAATTCACACGCCCGGCGACGACCTCGACACGCTCGTCGTCATGAACGCCGCGGCGCTCAAGACCAACATCAAGGACTTGCAGCCCGGCGGCATCCTCGTCGTCAACACCGACGGCTTTGAAACGAGCGACCTGAAGAAGGCCGCGTACAAGGTCAGCCCGCTCGAAGACGGCTCGCTGAAGGGCTATCGCGTCATCCGCGTGTCGGTCGCGAAGCTCACCATCGAAGCGGTGAAGGACTGCGGCCTCACGCCGCGCGAACAGGACCGGTGCAAGAACTTCTTCGCGCTCGGCCTCGTGTACTGGATGTTCGAGCGCCCGCTCGAAGCCACCCTGCGGTGGATCAAGGACAAGTTCGGCAAGAAGCCCGAAACGCTGTCCGTCCTCAAGGCCAACACGCAGGCGCTCAAGGCCGGGTACAACTACGGCGAGACGGTCGAAATCCTGCCGGTGCAGTACCTCGTCGCGAAGGCGCAGATTTCGCCCGGCACCTACCGCAAGATCACCGGCAACGACGCGGCCGTGCTGGGCTTCACCGCCGCCGGTCAGCTCGCGAAGAAGACGATCGTGTACGCCGGCTACCCGATCACGCCGGCCAGTGCGATCCTCGAAGGCCTCACCGAGATGCGGCGGTTCGGCGTGAAGACCTTCCAGGCGGAAGACGAGATCGCCGCGGCCGGCGTCGCGATGGGCGCCAGTTACGGCGGCGCCATCGGCATCACCGGCACCAGCGGCCCCGGCATCTGCCTCAAGAGCGAAGCCATCAACCTCGCGGTGATGACCGAACTGCCGCTCGTCATCGTGAACGTGCAGCGCGGCGGACCCAGCACCGGGTTGCCCACCAAGACGGAGCAGTCCGACCTGCTGCAAGCGATGTTCGGCCGCAACGGGGACAGCCCGGTGGCGATCGTCGCGGCGCAGTCGCCGGTCGATTGCTTCGACATGGCGATCGAAGCCGTCCGCATCGCGACGCGGTTCATGTGCCCGGTGTTCTACATGTCCGACGGCTACATCGCGAACGGTTCGGAACCGTGGAAGATGCCGAACGTCGCGGACCTGAAGTCGATCGAGATCGCGCACCCGACCGGGCCGAACAGCGAGGGCAGCGACCTGACGCACGAGACGCCGCCGGGCGAGGTGCCCGCGAAGTTCCTCCCGTACAAGCGCGACGAATACCTGTCGCGCCCGTGGGCGGTGCCGGGCACGGCCGGTCTCGAACACCGCATCGGCGGCATCGAGAAGCAGGACATCACCGGCAACATCAACTACGAGCCGGCCAACCACGAACACATGACGCACACGCGGTGGAAGAAGATCGAGAACATCGCGGAGACGATCCCCGAACTCGAAGTGACCGGCGACGCGGACGCGGAGTTGCTCCTGGTCGGTTGGGGCGGCACCTACGGCAGCATCACGACCGCCGTGCAGCGCGCCCAGCGCAAGGGGTTGAAGGTGGCGCAGGTCCACTTCCGCTACCTCAACCCGATGCCGAAGAACACCGAAGCCGTGTTGAAGCGGTTCAAGAAGATTCTGGTACCCGAACTGAACACCGGGCAACTGTGCTGGCTGCTCCGCGCGAAGTACCTCGTGCCGGCCGAGGGGTTGAACAAGGTGCAGGGCAAACCGTTCTTGGTGTCCGAGATCGAAGCCGCCATCGAGAAGGCTCTGGGGCTAAGCCCTGTGACGTAAAGCCAACTGGTTAGCCGCAAGCCGAAGGCGAGCGTGTGCGTCGCGCTCGCCTTCGGCTTGCGGCTAACCAAACCACCCAACCAAACACCATCACACCCAATACGAGATACCAGTGGCTACTACCTCTCTCCCGCTGACGACGAAAGAACTGACCACCGACCAGGAGGTGCGGTGGTGCCCCGGTTGCGGGGACTACTCCATCCTCGCGCAGATGAAGACCGCGCTCACCACGGTGGGCGTGCCGCGCGAGAAGCTCGCGTTCGTGTCCGGGATCGGCTGCTCCAGCCGCTTCCCGTACTACATGAACACCTTCGGCTTCCACACCATCCACGGCCGCGCGCCCACCTTCGCCACCGGCTTGCGGCTCGCCAACCCGGACCTGCAAGTGTGGGTCGTCACCGGCGACGGCGACGGCCTCTCCATCGGCGGCAACCACCTCGTCCACGCGCTGCGCCGCAACGTGGACATCAAGGTGCTGCTGTTCAACAATGAAATCTACGGCCTGACGAAGGGCCAGTACTCGCCCGCGAGCCGCATGGGGACGCCGTCGAAGACCAGCCCCGGCGGGTCGTTCGAGACGCCGGTGCGCCCGCTGTCGCTGGCGCTCGCGGCCGAAGCGACCTTCGTCGCGCGCACCGTCGATGTGGACGTGCAGCACCTCCGGGCCACGCTTCAAAAGGCCGCGGCGCACAAGGGCAGCGCGTTCGTCGAGATCTACCAGAACTGCGTGATCTTCAACGACGACGTGTACAAGTACGCGACCGACAAGGCGGTGAAGGCCGACAACCTGCTGTACCTCGAACACGGCAAGCCGATGATCTTCGGCAAGGACAAGAACAAAGGCATCCGCTTGAACGGGCTGAAGCCGGAAGTGGTCACCATCGGCAAGGACTGCCAGGTCGATGACCTGCTGACGCACGACGAGAAGTCCGACGACGCGACGCTCGCCTATCTCCTCAGCCGGTTCGCGCACGACCCGCGTTCGGCCAACTCGTTCCCGGAACCGGTGGGCGTGTTCCGCAGCGTGCGCAAGCCGACCTACGAGGAGCAGCTCGACGGCCGCATCAAGACCGCGACCGACAAGAAGGGGCCGGGCAAGATCGAAGACCTGTTCAAGGCCGAAGACGTGTGGACGGTTTCTTAGTGTTCAGTTGTCAGTGTTCAGTTTTCAGTAAAATAGAGAGCCGGGTTGCAAGTGCCACCTGGCATTCGCTGCCCGGTTCTCTGTTTTACTGAAAACTGAACACTGACAACTGAACACTGAGATGTATTGCCCCGCCTGCGGCCACGACAAGAACCCGCCCGGCACAGACAAGTGCGCCAACTGCGAACTGGCGCTCGCGCGCCTCGACGCGCCGGCCCCGAACGGGCCGGTCGAAGCCAGCCTGATGAACGACCCGGTGTCGGTCCTCGACCCGCGCCCGCCGCTGACCGTTCCCGCCGACGCGACCCTCGGCGACGCGGTGCGGCAGCTGATCGCCGGGCGCATCGGGGCCGTTCTCGTGACGGGCGCGGCCGGTGAACTGATCGGCATTTTGACGGAGCGCGATTTTTTGACGAAGGTCGCCGGCGTGCCGGGGTTCGAGGCGCTGTCGGTGAGTCAGTTCATGACCCCGAACCCGGAGACGGTCGCGCCCACGGACGTTCTCGCCTTCGCGCTGGGCAAGATGGACGCGGGCGGCTACCGGCACTTACCGGTAGTGGCCGCGGGCAAGCCGGTGGGCGTGATCTCCGTCCGCGACATCCTCCGCCACCTCACGGCCGTGTGTCCCGACGGTTAACCTTCTGTGTGATACAGAAGGAGCGAGTGTGGGGAAACGGTGAAAAATGGGTAGTGTCTCAGTTTGTGGTGTCGGCATCTGGACAGCGTAGCTTTCGCAGGCGAGACCAGCAGTGGCCGCGTGAGCCGTTTGGAGTTGGAAGGGTTGGTTACCCCACTGCTTTGCACGACTCATTTTCTCTGGTGGGTTGAAG
>CANLGS010000301.1 GCA_947490035.1 Gemmataceae bacterium | reverse complement strand
CTCCGGGTTAGTAGTTGCCGACGACCTCGCCGCCGTTCATGGTACCCAACTTCTGCCACGTCGAGAGGTCGATTGTGTTGGACACGAAGCTGACGCTGCCGTCACACAGGGAGACGTTGGCCCCGCCGCTGTGCCGGCTGCGGGCGGCGCTGAACTGCGCGCCGGCGGTGTTCACCGGCATGAACACCGGGTCGGCGGTGACGACCGCCCAGCCCACCACGTCCTTGACCGACGAGTTCGGGGTCGAGAGCGTCATGAACTTGAACACCCCGTCGTCGTTGTGGATGTCGCCGCGCCAGTCGTTGTCGTTCGGGCTTTTCGCCATCAGCGTCTCGGCCATCATCAGGGTGCTGGAGGTGCCGTCGGTGATGGCCGCGATGTTGACCACGCCGGGCGTACCCCGGTTGCCGTTGATGTGGTAGAACGGCGCCGACGCGACGGGGTGCGGGTTCTGCCCGTAGGTCGCGTTGCCCCAGTTCACCACGTAGTTGCCCCGCGTCCGCTGGTACGTCTCGGCCGGGGCGTTCAGGTCCACGCCGTTGTCGCTCGGGCAGTACTGAATCGACACCTTCGCCCCGGTCAGGCCGTTCATCGTCCTGGCCTCCGTCGCCGGCGACAAGTAGAACTGCTGGGTGGCGTAGTCCATCTTGCTGGCCAGCGTGGTCTGTTCGATGTAGGGCCACAGGTACATGACCCACGTCTGCCGCGGGTTGTTGCGCGCGCCGAGCGGGAACCGCCCGAACGCGTCGTGGGAGCCGTGCATAGCCAGCCCCCACTGCTTGAAGTTGTTCTGGCACTTCATGCGAGCCGCGGCCTCGCGCACCTTCTGCACAGCGGGGAGTAACAGCCCGATCAGGATCGCGATGATCGCGATCACCACCAGCAACTCGATCAGCGTGAACGCACGCCGACCACGGGAGAGGCGGCACGAACGAGGAACACGGGAGAGCATAAAACCTCCGGTCCGGGACGCGAGCGACCCGCGTACCGACACGACGTGGGAGAGATAGAACCACTTACGCGAATGACAGGAACGAGCCTTAATGAGTATCGCGCACTTCCGGCCCGCACGCAAGGGGCAATTTCCAACCGATTTTCCTTCAGAACGAAAACGAACGCGAAGAGCGGTTTGACAACGCGCGAATAATGGACAGATTTACAGTATCGACACGTCGCGCGAAAACCCACCCATCACATCGAGGCACGCCATGTCCGCTTACGACGCCGCACTGACCGAAGACGCGCTGGTCACCGTCGCCGACCTGCGCGCCCGCGGCGGCTCGTGGGACGCCGCCGCCGAGGCCGTCGGGTGGGAGGTCGCCGACCTGCGCCGCGCCGTCCGCCGCGAATCTGAGTTTGAGCGCTACTACGAGGAAGCTCTGCGCGAGATGCGGCGCGAGATCGAGGCCGAGATGCTGCTCACCTACCGCAAGCAACTGCGCGACGAAGATTCGGCCACCGCGCGCAAGGCCGCTGATGCGCTCGCCAGGTACGGCGCCGGCTTGGCCCGCGACCGCACCCGCCTCGAAGTCGAGAACATCCGCGCCGGCGTGGCCCGCGCGAGGCTGGACGCGAATCGCGCGAGGGACGAACCGGAGTGGCCGGCGGAACCGAAGATGGACGTGACGGTGCTGACGCCGGAGCAGGTTCACACGCCCGACGACGAGAGCGCGTACGCGCGCCGGGCGACGGACAAGCAGGCGGTGGTGTGGCTGTGGGGCGGGGCGCATAAGATCGGCGACACCGAGCCGGACGCGGCGACGGACACCCCACTCGTGCTGATCCACGACATGACCGCGCCTCCGCCGGAGCGCCAGCGGTACTGGGCGATCCGGTTCCCGATCCCCGGCCACCCGACGGAAGGGCCGTACCCGATCCCCGGCGCGTTCGAGCCGGTGCCCGAACTCACACCCGAACAGGCCCGACAGGTCGCCGACTTCGCCGCCACTGCGCCGCCGGCCGCGTGAGGCGCGGTCCGGAAGGAAGAATGAGAATCGGCGCGGGCAGAAGCCTTTCGAGTTGCGGAACCGTACCGGTTGCGCGTATGAGTGTATAGTCGCCTATCTCGCGCGCCCGTAGATAGTTCATCTCCCAAGTCATGGTTCCGTCATGCGTTCGCGCCTCTTCCCGCGAGCGGGGTTCACCCTCATTGAACTCCTCGTCGTGATCGCGATCATCGCGATCCTGATCGGCCTCTTGCTGCCCGCGGTGCAGCAGGTGCGCGAAGCCGCGGCGCGCATGAAGTGTTCCAACAACCTCAAACAGATCGGCCTCGGCCTGCACAACTTCCACGACACCACCGGCTCTTTCCCGCCCGCTTGCACCGGCGGCACGTTCGGCACCATCACGGCGCCGACGGGACAGGGCGGGAGCATCGGCTACGCCGTGTACATCCTCCCCTACGTCGAACAGGACGCCCTGTTTCAGAAGATGAATCCTGCCGTGGCCTACACCACCGCGCCGAACGACGCCTACCTCTTCACCCGCCTCGCCGGCTACCTCTGCCCCTCGGGCGAAGTCGAGGACACGGGCAACGTGGCCGGAAAGGGTCAGCACTACCCGGCCGTACTCGGCGCGAAGGGCACGAACCCGCAGAGCGGCGCGGCGTACCCGCTCGTGACCACCTTAACGACCATCCACGGCGGCGTCGCCACCAACGGCATCCTGTCCTTGCAATCGCGGACGAAGCTGACAGGCATCACCGACGGCGCCTCCAACACGCTGATGGTGGGGGAGATGTCGTTCAAGACCGCGAACTGCTACCGGCCGTGGGGCCGGGGTTGGGACAGTGAGGCGACCCCGGCCGGGAAGAACGTACTCAACCCGATCAACAGCACCCCTTACGACGGCGCGAACGGCTTCAACGACGTGAGCTTCGGCAGCCCGCACACGCGCGGGTGCAACTTCGTACTCGGCGACGGCTCGGTCCGGTTCGTTTCGCAGACGATCGCGATGGCGAACTACCTGGCGGCGGCGAGCCGGGACGGTGGCGAATCCCTTCCCTTGAACTGACACGCCGCGCCGGGCTACCTTAGCCCGGCACGTGCTCTACGAAGGAGACGCCATGTCGCAGTCCGGCTCGATTCGCGCGGCCACGGGTATCGCTTTTCTGGTGTGTTGTCTGGTCGCGGGGTGCGGCGACCAGAAGACCGCGCGCGTTTCCGGGACGGTGACGTTCAAGGGGCAGCCGCTCCCCGCCGGAAAGATCTATTTCATGCCGGACACGGCGAAGAGCAACACCGGGCAACCGGGCTACGCCGACATCAAGAACGGGCGGTACGACACCGCGGCCCCCGGCGGTCAGGCGGCGGTGAGCGGGCACATGATCGTCGCGATCAGCGGCGTCGATCCGTCGGCGAAACCCGAAAAGGCTTCGGGCGACGTGACCGCGAAGTCGCTGTTCGAGCGGTACGAGACGGCGACCGAGCTGTCCGGTGCGGACAGCACGAAAGACTTCGACGTGCCCGCGGACGCCGGCAAAGGGCCGGCAAAGAACACCGGCCCATAGAGTGGGTGTTGGCTCAATGTGGTCCGGTCACTCCGCGACCGGGTCTTCGCCTTTTCTTGTGGCGCGGGGCGTCTGGCCGGCATCACAACTTTCGGATGCGCGCGTCCCGCCCGCTGCTATGCAACTCGTGTCGTTCCGGGGGTACTCCGAAGCATTACTACCCGCGAAGCGGCGGGCGGGACGCCCGCGCTCCGCGGAGAGATGACATGAACCTCCGCCTCGACCACCTGCTCGATGACCTCCGCGCCAACGGCGAAGCCATCCTGCGGACGATTGATGCCGATCCGCTCCTGGTGAAGCGGCAATCCGGCGCGCTCGTGCTCGCGAACGCCGGCGGGGCGCTGTTCACGCCGCAGTTGCCGCACCAGTTGTTCGCGAAGGGCATCGTTTACACGCGCGAGCCGTATCGCCTGGTGTCGCTGCCGCTGGTGAAGATTTACAACCTCGGCGAGAAGGACGTGTCCGCGGCCGACCTCGCGGGCATCGCGGCCGAACCGGGGAACGCGCGCCTGCACTTTCTTCACAAACTCGACGGCACGCTGCTCCAGCGGTTCCAGCACGCCGGCCGCGTGTACTTCACCACGCGCGGCATGATCGAGGGCGGCCCGTGCTACGGCTCGCAAGACGAAGACGCGCCCGCACGTGCCGCGAACTTCGACTTCCTCGGCACCGCCCGCCGGCTCGCGCAACTGAAGTACCCGTTGTTGTGCGAAGTCTCGCCAGAGTTCGAGAACGTCACGCTGCTGTTCGAGTTCATCCACCCGGAAACGCGGGTCATCACCAACTACGGCGAGCGCGAAGACCTCGTGCTGCTCGCGTGCTTCGACCGCGCCGACGTTCGCTACCGCACTTACGCGGAAGTAAAGTCGCTGGCGAACGCGCACGGCTTCACTCACGTCGATGAGTTCACGCCGTCGGGCAACACGCTCGGCGAGCAGATCGAAGCGCTGCTCGCGGCCATCGCCGGCACCGACCAGGAAGGGACGGTCATCACCATCGAACACGGGCACCGCGTCGTGTATCGCGTGAAGGTGAAGGGGCCGGACTACCTTCGCGTGCTGAAGTTGGTCGTCACCTGCACCTACGACCGCACGGTGGAAGTGATCGACGCGCACCCGGACTGGAAGGGGTGGGCCGACCTGGAATCGCACCTGCGCTCGCTCGGCCGCGAGCAGGTGCCGGAGGAGGTGCTCGGCTTCTACCGCGAACACTACGACGCCTACGCCGCGTACATCGCGGACTGCGAGCGCCTGCGCGAGTGGGGGCTGGCGGTCGGCGCGGAGATGCGCAAGGAAGTTGAAGCCGAAGCGGGCACCGGCAACGACCGGCTGTTGCGGAAGTGCTTTGCGGCTCGCGCTATCAAACACCCCCTGAAGGCGCTGCTGTTCGCCGCGCTCGACGGCCGGCTCGACGTGCGCGCGGTTCGCGCGTTCGCCCGCACGCCGGCCGAGGCGCGCGACGCGGTGGCGCGGCTGCCGGGTGCGTAGGCGCCCGTCACTCTACCCGCAACTCCGCTTCGGCGCGGATGGCGCGCCCGCCGGAGTTTCGCACGTCCGGGTAGTAGCTGAAGTGGACGCGCGTCGTGCCCGCCTTCAGCCCCTTCCACGTGCCGTCGGCCGTACTCGCGAAGTCGCCGCCGCCGAACAGCGTTACCGTCTCGCCCGGCTTCAGCTCCTTCTTCGCGGCGTACACGGGCGCGTCCTTGAACTCCGGCCGCGTCGCGAGTTCGGCGGCCAACCGCACTTCGGCCGTGCATTCGTGCTGACTCAGGTTGCGCACGGTCCGCGGCGCGTTCGACGTGTTCGTCACGGTCACCTCGATGACCTCGCTCACCTTCATCTCGACGCCGACCTTGAGCGCCTTCTTAACCCTCACGCGCACGTCGAGCGGGCGCACCACCTCGAACTCGACCGGCTCCGAGCGGACCGCGAACAGCGGCACGCCGGCCATCGCGCCGCGCTCCGCGTCCGGGCGCGCCTTGCCGCCCTTGCCGCCGACGGCGCGGTACTCGTAGTGGCCCGTCACGCGCACCTTGCCGGGGTACTGGAAGTCGAACAGCGGCGGCGCGGACCACCCCTTGAGCGACAGTTCCGCGCCCGGCTTCAGCTCGACCACGTCCTTGAGCCAGTCGCTGTCGTACAGCCCACACCGGCCGTAGCCGCGAGGGTCGAGCGCGGCCCACTTGCCGTCCACGCCGCGCTGCTCGGCGCTGAGGTGAACCCACGGGTCGCGCCACCCGCACTCGGACCCGTCGCCCGGCTTCACCACCTTGTGCGTCCGCGTCTTCGACGTGTTCACCAGTGCAAACTCGATGTGCGGTTGCCCTCCCGCCTCGATGACGCGCGCGTCGCCCGCCGGTTTTGCCACGAGCT
>CANLGS010000300.1 GCA_947490035.1 Gemmataceae bacterium | reverse complement strand
TTGGCACACTCGGCGAACGGCTTAAGATGGACGATCTACGCCACCGGTACTGTCTTCCGAGCTACACCATGCGTGCTACCTTGATCATTTTGATCATCTTGACAGCCGTTGCGGCACCGACCCCCGCCGCGGCCGACGGGCCGACGGAGTTTGCGGCGAGCAAATACCGGCTGGTCGGGCCGTTCGCCGGCGGGCGCGTGTGCCGCGTCAGCGGCGTGCCCGGCGACCCGCTCACCTACTACGCGGCCACCGCATCAGGCGGCGTGTGGAAGTCCGCCGACGCCGGCTTGACGTGGAAACCCATCTTCGACGACCAACCCACCAGCAGCGCCGGCAGCATCGCGGTCGCGCCGAGCGACCCCAACGTGGTGTACGTCGGCAGCGGCGAGGCGAACATTCGCGGCAACGTGACGCCGGGCGCGGGCATCTTCAAGAGCACCGACGGGGGGAAGTCGTGGAAGCATGTCTGGAAGCAGGTCGGGCAGATCGGCACGGTCGCGGTCCACCCGGCGAACGCGGACATCTGCTTCGCGGCGGTGCTGGGTCACGCCTTCGGACCGAACTCGGAGCGCGGCGTCTACCGCACGAAGGACGGCGGCAAGTCGTGGGACCGAGTGCTGTTCAAGAACGACGAGACGGGTGCGTCGGACGTGTGCATCGACCCGAACAACCCGCGCGTGGTGTTCGCGGGGTTCTGGCAGACACGCCGTCGCCCGTGGGAGATGACCAGCGGCGGCCCCGGCTCCGACCTCTACGTTTCACGCGACGGCGGCGACACATGGGAATCGCTCAAGGTGAACCGCGACCGTAAGGGAGCGGGTGACACGAAAGGAGCGGGTGGTAAAGGCGCGGGTGATTCCAAGCCCAACGGCCTGCCCGAAGGCATCTGGGGCAAGGTCGGCGTGGCGGTCGCGCCGTCCAACTCGCAGCGCGTCTACGCACTCATCGAAGCCGAGAAGGGCGGGCTGTTCCGCTCCGACGACGGCGGCGAGAGCTGGTCGAAAGCGAACGACGACCGGCCCATTCGTCAGCGCGCGTGGTACTACAGCACGCTCACCGTTCACCCGACGAACGCGGACACGCTGTTCGCCCCGCAGGTGCAACTCCTTAAGAGTACCGACGCGGGGAAGTCGTTCAGCAAGATCGGGAAGAGCCTTCACAGCGATCATCATGACGTGTGGATCGACCCGAAGAACCCGAACCGGATGATCGAGTGTAACGACAGCGGTGTTGCGATTACCGCCGACGGCGGGAACACGTGGGCCACGCCCGCGCTGCCCATCTCGCAGTGCTACCACGTGAGCGCCGACACGCGTACGCCGTATCGCGTCATGGCGTGCCTGCAAGACCTCGGCAGCGCGAGCGGACCGAGTCGGTCGCTCAAGACCGGCGGCATCGGCGCGGGCGACTGGCACCAAGTCGGCGGCGGCGAAGCGGGCTACGCGTTCGCGGACCCCACCGACCCCGACATCGTGTACGCCGGCGAGTACGGCGGCATCATGACGCGCTACGACCACCGCACCGGGCAGGCGCGCAACATCACCGTGAACCAGTTCAACCCGTCGGGCATTGATCCCGAGAAGATGAAGTACCGCTTTCAGTGGACCGCGCCGATTCTCATCTCGAAGCACGACCCGAAGACCGTGTACCACGCCGCGAACGTGCTGTTCCGCACCCAAAACGCCGGCCAGTCGTGGCAGAAGGTGTCGGGCGACCTCACGCGCAACGACAAGCAGAAACAGCAGTGGAGCGGCGGCCCGATCACCGGCGACAACACCGGCGCGGAGGTGTACTGCACCATCTTCGCGCTCGCGGAATCGCCGCTGCAAAAGGGTCTGCTGTGGGCCGGCACCGACGACGGATTGGTTCACATCTCGAAGGACGAAGGCAAGACGTGGCAGAACGTGACCGCGAACATCCCCGGCTTGCCCGACTGGGGTACGGTGAGTTGCATCGAGGCCAGCCCGCACGCGGCCGGCACCGCGTACCTCGTCGTCACGAATCACCGCATGGACGACTACAAGCCCTACGTCTGGAAGACGACCGACTTCGGCAAGACGTGGGCGAAGATCACCGACGACCTCGACACGGGTGTTCACTGTCGCGTGGTGCGCGAAGACCCCACGAAGAAGGGCTTGCTGTACCTCGGCACGGAACGCGGCGTGATGCTGTCGCCGGACGCCGGGAAGACGTGGCAGAGTCTGCAACTCAACCTGCCGACCGTGCCGGTTCACGACCTCGTCGTGAAGGACAACGACTTGGTGGTTGCCACGCACGGCCGCAGCATCTGGATTCTCGACGACCTCACACCGATCCGCGCGACGACATCTGCGATCAAGAAGAAGGCGGTACACCTGTTCGCGGTGCAGCCGGCGGCGAAGTGGTACACGACGTGGGGCGGCCCAACACGGGAGTTCCACCCGGCCGTGAACGGCGACAACCCGGACGCGGGCGCGGTGGTCTGGTATCAACTCGGCCCGGACTTCAAGGGCGAGGTGAAGATCGAGGTTCTCGACGCGAAGGGCAAGGTGATCGCCACCGCGACCGGCAAGGCGAACCCCGACCCCAAGGACGACAAGGAGGACGATGAGGACGCGCAGCCGAAGAGGAAGTTAGAGCCGAAGCCGGGGCTGAACCGGTTCGTGTGGGACTTGACCCACGACGGCGCCACCGTGATTCCCGGCGTGCCGGTCGATTCGGGCAGTGCCGGTTCGCGCATCCCGGTCGCGCCCGGCGACTACACCGTGCGACTCACGAGCGGCAACCAGAAGCTCACGCAGGCGGTGCGCGTGACCGCCGACCCGCGCTGGCTCGCGACCGCCGGTAAGCCGACAATTCCCATCGCGACGGACAGCGACTGGAAGGTGTTCACGCCGAAGGACGCCGACTTCGAGGAACTGAAGCGGTTGCTGGCGAAGGTCGAACCGCTGAAGTTCGAGATCGCCGGCGCCGCGGACGACCTCGCGGCCCAACAGTCACTCGCGCTTCGCGTTCGCGACGACATCACGAAGCTCTCGGAGACCGTGCTCCGCCTCCGCGCGGTGAAGAAGCAGATCGACCTTCGCAAAGACTTGCTGAAGGACCGCGACGACGCGAAGGCGCTGCTCAAGGACACGGAAGCACTGACGAAGAAGCTCGACGCGCTGGAGGAAAAGCTGCACAACCCGAAGGCGAAGATCGGCTACGACATCTTCGCGGCGAAGGGCGGGGCGATGCTGTACTCGCAGTTCGCGTGGCTGCTTGCAAACGTCACCGACACCGACGGCGCGCCGACGCAGGCGCAGAAGGAACTCGCCGACGAGTTGGAGAAAGACTTGACCGCGTTACTCAATCAGTTCGACGGCATCGTGAAGGGCGACGTGGGCAAGTTGAACGCCGCGGCGAAGAAGCTGGGCGTCCCGGAGTTGTACGTCCCGCCCGCGAAGAAGCCGGACGCGAAGAAGTGAATTGCGTTACACGTCCACGTCCCACACGACCACCTTGCCCTTGCTGTCGATCGCGGCGCAGCGGAGGCCGTCGGCCGCGAAGCAGAGATGATCGACTTCGCCCAACCCCCAGTCGTAGTGATTCAGCACGCGGCAGGCGTGATCCCAGAGGAACACATGGCCAGCGTTGTCGCCGCTCGCAATCAGCGGGCGCGTGGGACAGCACGCGACCGCGGTCACCCCGCGCCGGTGCTTGCCGGAGTGGGCGACCGGTTCGCCGCTCGCCGTGTCCCAGACGCGCAGCGCATAACTGTCGCCAGCAACCAACCGCGACCCATCGGCGGAGAGTGCGTGGTCGTTCACATCCGCTCGCGTCTTTAACTCCAATTTGCGTGAAACCGAATGTTCCGGCTCACCGATGTTCCACACCCACAGTGTGGACCAATTCCTGTCCGCGAACCATTTTCCATTTGCAGAAGTGACGAGGTATCCCCCCAAGCAATGAAGTCCTGAGAGTGTGACCGCCAGTTCGAGATCGGCAGAGCGGTAGCCGAGGAAATCCGACCCAACGTAATAGTTAGAAGTGGAAAACCAGACGTAGAACACATCTGAATTTGGGTTTGCAAAGACGCCGTGCAAGCGCAGGTGTTTCGGTCCAAACGGGTGGACATTCCCAGAGGCCAGATCGAAAACCTGAACTTGTTCATCGTGATCGCCTTTGGTGTACGCAATCGCGGTTCCGCCGCGGACGAATGCAAACGACGCGGACCAAGGGAGGGCGTCGAGCATGCGCGATGACCCGCTCGCTGTGTTCAAAAGCGTGAACACGCCGGAAGAGATGGCGAGGGATTGCCCGTCCGGCGAGAAACACATCTTTACTGTGCCACCGGCTTTGACCTGAAACTCTTGCATCGCGGCATCTCGGTTTCACTGCGCGGCGTGTCTCGGATAAGATACCCGAACCGGTCGCTCGCGCCGCCGGTCCGTTTCATGTCTGTTGGCGATTCGTTTGCACCCCGTAAACCCAGGACACACGCGATCCCATGCCACGCGACCGCGCCACCGACGACGCCCAGGACCTCTTTACTCGAGGCCACCGCGCACTCACCGCCGGCGACTACCAGGAGGCCGTCGAGTGCTACTCGCGCGCCATCCGGTTGCGCCCCGGCGACTCCGCCGGCTACCGGTTCCGCGCGCACGCGTACCTCGAAATGGGCGACCGCGTTCGCGCCCTCAACGACCTCGACCACGCCATCCGGCTCACGCCCGCCGACGCGCAACTCTACGCCGACCGCGCGGCCGAACTGTTCGCGCAGATGCAGTACGATCAGGCGATCACCGACTGCGACCGCGCGCTGAACCTCGACGCCTCGCGCGTGGGGTTGATCGGGCTGCGCGCCCGCTGCCATGCGGAACGCGGCGACAGCGACACGGCACTCGCCGACTTCGCCAGCGCGATCACTTTCGACTCGGCGAACGCGACGCGATACCGGCTGTGGCGCGCGCAGCTCCACCTCGACCTTGAGAACTACGCGGCGGCCACCCAAGACGCGAACGCGGTGATAGCAGCCGACCCCGCGAACGCCGCCGCGTATCACCTGCGCGCCACGATCCGCCAGCAAGCCGGCGAGTACGCGGAAGCGGTCGAAGACTTCACGCTGGCGCTCGCGCGGAAGCCGGGCGATGCCTTTGCGCACCTCGGCCGCGCGATCTGCCGGTTTCTGATTCGCGACCACGTCGGCGCCGCGGCCGATGGCGACGAAGTCATCCGTCAGATGCCGGGCGTGGTGAAGGCGTATGAGATTCGCGGCAACGCGCGGAAGTCGCTCGGCAACCTCGACGGCGCGCTGGCGGACTTCAACGAGGCAATCAAGATCGCGCCGAACGCGGTGATGCCGTACAACTACCGGGCCGGCGTTCACTACGCGCTGAAGAAGTACCCGCTGGCGGTGCGCGACCACATGGAGGCGCTGAAGCGCGACCCGCGCAGCTCGGGCACGTTCAACCAGCTCGCGTGGATCTGGGCGACGTGCCCGGATCCGGACGTGCGCAACGGCGACCGCGCGCGCGAGTGTGCGACGCGCGCCTGCGAACTGACCGAATGGGGCGAACCCGGCTACCTCGACACACTGGCCGCCGCGTGCGCCGAGTGCGGCGAGTTCGACGACGCCATCAAGTGGCAGGAGAATGCGCTCGATCTCATCGAAGATGAAGAGCGCCGCGCCGACTATCAGACGCGCCTCGATCTGTACGAAGCCGGCAAGCCGGCCCGCGCGAGTGGAGACGTGTAGAGTGGAACAAGTGCAGTCCACCATTGCCCTGAACGAGAGCAAGATTATTCGTCGTTGGTGCCGCTGTGGTGGGACGCGAAGACTTGTCCCGACGGAGCGCGAACGTAACAATTCCACTACCACACACCGGCGGCGCGATATCATCGGTGCCGAACCTTCACGGTCCCAGTT
>CANLGS010000299.1 GCA_947490035.1 Gemmataceae bacterium | reverse complement strand
GCGTAGGGCGTAGGTATAGCGTTGGCCCCGGAGGGGCCGTGTCTGGTTCAGAACAGAATCAATCCCGGCCCCTCCGGGGCCAACGCTATACCTACTTCAAATGCACACTAACTCGCCCTTCGCTGGCGCTCCTCTTCGTACTTGTGGAGCTTGTTGTACAGCGTCTTCAAGCTGATCCCCAACTCGTCACTCGTCTTCTGCTTGTTCATCCCGTTCTTCGCGTACACCTGCAAGATGTACTCCATCTCCACGTCCGCCAGCGACTTCGTCGGGCCGGTGTTCGCGTCGCCGCCATGATGCGCCGGGAACGGGAGCGACGCGTGATGTGACGGGCCGCCGGTATAAGCGCCCGGCGCCGCGGGCGACGACGGGAACGCCATCGGGATTGTCGCAGACTGCTTCGGGTACACCATGTCGCGCGGCAACGACTCCGGCGTGATCGACCCGCCGCCGGACACGATCCACGCGTACTCCATCGCGTTTGCCAGCTCGCGCACGTTCCCCTTGAACTCGTGACCCAACATGATCTGCAACGCTTCGGGCGACAGCAGGCGTTCCACGTTCTCCACCGGGCGCTTCGCGTGCCGGGCCAGCAGGTGCCGCGCGAGGTCGGGAATGTCCTCTCGTCGGTCGCGTAGAGGCGGCAGGTGGACGTGGAACATGTTCAGCCGGTACAGCAGGTCTTCGCGGAAGTTGCCCTCCGCGATCATCTGCCGCAAGTCCTTGTTCGTCGCGCTGATGACGCGCACGTCCACCACAATCGGCTGGCTCTCGCCGAGGCGCTGAATCTCGCCCGCTTCGAGGAACCGCAGCAACTTCACCTGAAGGTTCTTGTCGAGTTCGCCGAGTTCGTCGAGGAACAGCGTGCCGCCGTTGGCGACCTCGAAGAACCCCTTGTGGTCCTTGTCCGCGCCGGTGAACGAGCCTTTCTTGTGGCCGAACAGTTGGCTTTCGGCGAGCGTCTGCGTGAGCGCACCGCAGTTGACCGGGACGAACGGCATGTCCGCGCGCTTGCTGGTCGCGTACAGCGACCGCGCCACGACTTCCTTGCCGGTGCCGGTTTCGCCGGTGATGAGCACGCGGCCGTCGGTCGGGCCGACGCGATCAATGAACTGCTGCACCGGCTGCATCGCGGGGCTGGCGCCGACCATGCCCGACGGCCCTTCGGCCGCGTCCACGCGACTCTGTAGCGCCGCCGTCTTGTTCTTCAGCCGCCGCTTCTCCTGGATGCGGATCAGCAGTGCTTCGATGTCGGTGAGTTTGCACGGCTTGGTGAGGTAGTCGAACGCGCCGAGGCGGAGCGCTTCGACCGCGGTTTCCGTGCTGCCGTAGCCGGTCATGATGACGGCTTCGGTGTCCGGCGCGACCTGCTTGAGCGCCGCGAGCACCTGCAAGCCGGCCTTGTCGTGCTCCATCCGCATGTCGAGGATGGCCGCGTCGAACGTGTGCTTCTTGACCGTCTCGATGCCGCTCTTGCTGTCCGCGCAGACGGTGACCTCGTGCCCGAGCAGGGGCAGCTCGGACTTCATGAACTCGCGCAGGTGCGCCTCGTCATCGACGAACAGGATTCGCAGGCGGTTGTGTGCGGGTGTGGTTGCCACTCACGCTCTCCGTTCAAGCCGTCAGTATTCGTTGGGCGGGGGAGGATAAACTCGCTTGCAGGATTTACAAGCCCGGTTCCGCCGCGACCCATCATGCCGCCGCGCGGCTACCGGGGAATGTCAGCACCGACGGCGCCGGTTCAGGATCGTTGTCGTTGCCCGGCGCATCCGATACGCCCGGCGCAAGCTGTAGCGGGATGCGTACCGTGAAACTGCTTCCCGTACCCGGTCCGGCGCTACTTGCGGTGATCGTCCCGCCGTGCTGGTCCACGATCTGGTGGCTGATGAACAGCCCCAGCCCGGTGCCCTTCCCCGTCCGGCTCTTCGTGTAGAACGGCTCGAAGATGTTTTGCAACACGTCCGGCGCCATCCCGCACCCGGTGTCCGCGAAGATCAGTTCCGCGTACCCGCCGGCCGTGCCCAGCGTGATTACCAACTGGCCGCCGTCTTCCATGCTGTCCAGGGCGTTCACCACCAAATTCAGAATCACGCTCTTGAGGTCTTGCGAGTTTACCGGGGCGACGATGTACCCGCCCGGCTCGAACAGGACGTTCTTGCTGCGGCTCGACGGCAGGTGTCGTGCGACCTCGAGTACGCCGCGAATCAGCCCGGTGAGGTCCGCGGGTTCCTTGCGGCGGTCCCCGGTGCGGCTGAAGTCGAGCAACTTCTGCGTGATGTCCTTACACCGCAGCGCTTCCTGTTGGATCATCTTCAGGTAGCGCGCGAGAACTTCGGCCTCCGCCGTCGGCGGGCCGTTTTTGTTCACCGACAGCGCCGCGAGTACGTCCTGAAGCCGGCGTTCGAGCGCTTCGGAACAGAACAGGATGCTCGCGAGCGGGTTGTTGATCTCGTGCGCGACGCCGGCCGCGAGGAACCCGACGGACACCATCCGCTCCGAGCGGACGAGTTGCCGGCTGCGCTCGTTCACCTGGCGAGCGAGGTCCGCGTACACCGCGTGCAACCGGGCGACCATCGCGTTGAACTCGTCGGCGAGTTCCTGAAGTTCGTCGCCGGAGGCGAGGACGATCGGCTGGTCGAACGTGCCGGTGTGAACGCGGTGGACGCCGGCCTGGAGTTCGCGGATCGGCTGGAACATCCACACGCGGAAGTAGTAGAGCATGGTGCCGACGAGCGCGAGCGCCCAGCCCATCGCGAACCCGACGATCCAGATGGTGCGGCGGATCGCGGCGCTGGACTCGCGGCCGCTCGTCTGGATGTCGTCGATGAGCGCCTGGCGCAGGGTCTCGGAGATCAGCCGAGCCTCCTCGTGGGCCTCGCGAACCTTCGGGTCGTCGCGGAGCGTCACGCTGCGATCCTGGTTGATGTTCGGCTTGTTATTGGCGTTGCGCAGGTTCTTTTCGAGTGCGTCGATACGGACATCGAGTTGGGCGACGAGGCCGTTTTCGATCTCCCCGCCGTCCGGGTCGAGTCGGGCCTGCACGTTGCGGGCGTTCATCTTGCGGAACTCGGCGAGCTGGGCCTTCGTGTTCTCGACGTGGAGGACGAGCCAGTCGTAGTCGTTGCCGCTGCCCTGGTCGAAGGCGTTGAGCGACTTGATCATGAGCGTGACGACCTGCAACTCTTCGAGCTTGCGGGTCGTGGTTTTGCCGCTGATGTAATAGGAGTAGATGCCGTAGAACGTGCCGGTCGCCAATAGGCCGATGCTCCCGGCCACGAGGACCAAGCCCAACATCAGCTTGTGGCGTAAACGGCGGCGAGCCACGGAACGACCTCCTGCCGACAGACGCCCTCAGTCCTTGAAGGCGCGGCGAACTCTACCAAGTGCGTTCTTACAAAACGAGAGCAACTTTTGCCGACCGGCGCAAAGCCGCTCGCGGCTTCGCACGGCGCGGTTGCGAAGCCGCGAGCGGCTTTGAACGAGGAGACTGAGTTGGCCTTGCCGCTCCCGGCGCGAAACAGTTAGTACCACAACCTTTCCCCAGACGAAGGAGCGCACCGATGGGACCGCAGGACGCCGTGAGCGTGGGTACGTACCGGGTCGGCGGCGGAAACCCGCTCCTGTGGATTTGCGGGCCGTGCGTGATCGAATCGCACGACCTCACGATGCGGATCGCGGAGACGCTCAAGGGCTACGCCGACCGGCTTGGGCTGCCGCTCGTATTCAAGGCGTCCTTCGACAAGGCGAACCGCAGTTCGGGCAAGTCGTTCCGCGGGCCGGGCATTCACGAAGGACTCAAAACGCTCGAAGCGGTGAAGCGCGCCACCGGGTTGCCGGTCACCACCGACATCCACGAGTGCGGGCAGGCGGCCCCGGCCGCGGAGGTGTGCGACATCCTGCAAGTCCCGGCGTTCCTCGCCCGCCAGACAGATTTACTGGAAGCGTGCGGCAGAACCGGCAAAGTGGTGAACGTGAAGAAGGGACAATTCATGGCCCCGTGGGACATGAAGAACGTGGTCGCTAAACTGTCCGAGTTCGGCCGCCGCAACGTGCTGCTCACCGAGCGCGGCACCACCTTCGGCTACGGGCTTCTCGTCAACGACATGCGAGCGGTGCCGTGGATGCAAGAAACCGGCGCGCCGGTGATCTTCGACGCCACCCACAGCGTACAGAAGCCGGGGGCGCTCGGAGACCGCACCGGCGGCGACCGGCGGATGGTGCCGGTCCTCACCCGTGCCGCAATCGCCGCGGGGTGCGACGGAGTGTTCCTCGAAACGCACCCGAACCCGGACGAGGCGAAGAGCGACGGGCCGAACATGCTGCCGCTCGACGCGTTGCCCGAACTGCTGGCCGAGTGCCTGCGCATCCGCGCCGCCCTGAGCCGACCGACTCACGACACTGCCACACGAGCCGACCCGCATGACTCCCACCGACACTCCGCCTGACCGCCGGCCGCTCGCCGCCCTTACCCTCGCCGCGGCGCTGCTCGGGGTGGCCGCCGCGCTCGCTGTCACCACCGGGTGCGGCAAGCCACCGCCACCCATGAAGTACGACGAAGAGACGACGGTGGCGAAGGGCGACCCGTGGAAGGGCGCCGCGCAGCGGTTGCGGAAGGACACCGATCTCGCCGCGTGCCGCGCCGCGCTGGGCGGGCTGGCGAACGACCTGAACACGCAGAACAAGGAAGCGCTCCCGGTCCTGTCGGCCGCGGACCTCGCGAAACTGGGCGAACTGGTGCCTCTGAATACCGCCGATCTGGATGAGGTGCGTTCCGCCGCGTTCGTCGCGCACGACAGCGCGTACCTCGCGGACTGCCTGTACCTCCGCGACGCGGCCCAGTCGCTCGCGCCGCAAGGGCTTACCCCGGATCAGAAGGCAGAAGCCGCGTTCGCGTGGGTGTGCCGCCATGTGTACCTGCAACCGTGGGTGCGGCAGACCGGTCCGCCGCCGTTCGGCCCGACCATCCTCCCGCCGACGGCGGTGCTGCGCCGCGGGTTCGGTTCCGGCCTCGAGCGCATGTACGTCTTCCTCGCGCTGCTCCAACAACTCGAACTCGACGGCTGTCTCATCGGCGCGCCGGACGCGGGCACCCAGCCGGCCGGACTTCCCATCCTGACCGCCGACAAGAAGGGGTACGTGACCGGCGCGCCGCGCGGGCGGTTCTGGGCGGTCGGCGCGCGGATTGGCACGGACGTGAAACTCTTCGACCCGTGGCGCGGGCAATCGCTTCCGGTCACGCTCGCGCAGCTGAAGGCGAACCCGGACGCGGCGAAGGCGTGGTTCGCGGACCCGGCCAACACGAGCGGCGCCACCCTCGACGACGCGAAGAAGGCGACCGCGTTCCTCGCCGTGCCGGTGAACGCGCTGTCGGCCCGGATGGCCGCCGTGGACAGCAAACTCAAGGGCGATCTGGGCGCGAAACTGTCATACGACGCGAAGGCGCTGCGCGACTCGTTCCCGGACCCGAAGCCGGCGTTCTGGAACCCGCCCGACGAGCCGTTCGCCTACGGGCGCGCGGCACGGACGCTCCTGCCGGCGGACATCGGCGGCACCGACCGCGGCGCGCCCGGCAGCCGGTTGTACGACTCATACATGCGCGAACAACTGCCGGCGTCGGTGTTCAGCGTACCCCCCGGACTGCTCCCCGGCGGCCCGATTGACCAGCGGCTCCGCGCCGTCGCCGCGGGTGCGCTGGTCGTGTCGTTCATCGAGCCGCCGAACCCGCGCGAGCGCATCCAGCGCGGACAATTTCAGGACGCGGCGAAAGACATGGTCGCGAAGCAGGAGGCATTCACAACCGGGCTGGAGCGGCTCCGGCTGAACAAGGACGCCGACCAGCAGGTCGCGGAGTGGACCGAGGCCGCCAACGGTCTGTATCAGGCACTCACGCACGCGCAG
>CANLGS010000298.1 GCA_947490035.1 Gemmataceae bacterium | reverse complement strand
TCACGATGGAGAAGCAGCTGAACGAACCGGTGCTGATCATCAAGACCTCGTGGGGCGGCCGCAGCCTGCACACCGACTTCCGACCGCCGAGCGGCGGGGCGTTCGAGTGGAGCGAGGCCGAGTTGGCCCAGCGGAAGAAGCGCGGCGACGACATCGAGAAGTTGAAGGCCGACAAGGTGAAGGCGACCGGCGTCTACTACCGCGAGATGATCGCCCACGTGAAGAAGGTACTCGGCGACATCAAGCGGGTGGTGCCGGACTACGATCCGAAACAGGGGTACGAGCTGGCCGGATTCGTTTGGTTCCAGGGGTTCAACGATTACGTCGACGGCGGGGTCTACCCGGACCGCATGAAGCCCGCCGGGTACGACCTGTACGCCGACCTGCTCGCCCACCTCATCCGCGACGTGCGGAAGGACCTGTCGGCCCCGAAGCTGCCGTTCGTCATCGGCGTCATGGGCATCGACGGCATGAAGGGCGACAAGAAGGCCCCGATGATGCACTTCCGGGAGGCCCAGCGGAAGCCGACTACGCTCGACGAGTTCAAGGGAAACATGTTCGCGGTCGAGACCGCGCCGTTCTGGGACGACGACCTGGAGGCGCTCAAGGAGCGGATGGACAGGCTGAACGGCAAGCTGGACGCGGAGTTCAAGAAGGACCCGAAGTTGACCCGCGAGGCGAAGGAGGAAGCCCGCAAGAAGGCGGCTGCTGCGGAGTTCAAAGAGGAGGAATTGAAGCGGTTGAAGGCGGGCGTGTCGAACGGCGGCTACCACTACCTCGGGGCGGCGAAGATTCTCGCCCCCGTCGGCAAGGCGTTCGCCGAGGCGCTGCTGCCGGCCGTGCCGAAGCCATAACCTTCCAGTTCGGCGAGGCGCCGGGGAAGGCGATGGTCCGGCTGTGCGAGTCGAAGCGCGCCAGGTGAGTCGGGCCGCCTCGGAGCGGAACTCCGTCTCCCGGGAGGTGTTTCAGTCTCATCCCCGGTTCACCCGACCACCGCCCACCCTTGCGAGTCACCCGTGCGATTTACCGGCCCTTGGGTCGCCCTGCTCATGTTCGCCTGGGGCGGTCCGCTCGTTGCCGCCGACAAGCCGAACGTGGTGTTCATACTGGCGGACGACCTCGGGTACGGCGACCTGAAGTGCTACGGGCACCCGTACGCGCGCACGCCGCACCTCGACCGGCTCGCCGAGCAGGGCACGCGGTTCGCGCAGTTCTACTCGACCGGCGTGACGTGCTGCCCGGCACGCACCGGGCTGATGACCGGCAAGTTCCCGGCCACCTTCCAGAAGTACCCGGCCGACTTCGGCTTCGCCGGGCGCGTCACGGTCACAGAACTGCTGAAGAAGGCCGACTACCGCACCGGGCACTTCGGGAAGTGGCACATCGGCACGGAGACGAAGGCCGGCACCTACGGCATCGACCGCATCGACGGGGCCGAAGACGGTATCCGCGCCATCAAACGCGGCAACGATGCGGACCGCGGGCGCGACTTCCCGATCTTCGACGAGGCCATCAAGTTCATTGAGGCGAACAAAATCGGCCCGTTCTACGTGAACGTGTGGGGCCACATCACCCACAACCCGGTGAACCCGGCGCAAGCGCTTGCCGACAAGTGGAAGGACCTGAAGGTGAACCCGACCGACTTCCCGCCGCAGATGCGCGAGAAGTTCTCCGCGGTCACGGCCGCCAAGGGCGACATCAGCGACGGCATGCGCCGCTACCTCGCGGAAGTGGAGGCGCTGGACGCGGACGTGGGCCGGTTGCTGAAGAAGCTCGACGAGCTCGGCCTGAGCAAGAACACGATCGTGGTCTTTTCGAGCGATCAGGGCGCGGACATGACCAAAGCGGACCTCGGCGGGTTGCGGTTCAACCAGATGGGGTTCAACGGCGAGCACCGGGGCGGCAAGCACACGCACTACGAGGGCGGGTTGAACGTGCCCTTCATCGTGCGCTGGCCCGGCACCGTCGCGGCCGGTGCCGTGAACGAGAAGTCGATCCTCAGTGGGGCCGACTGGCTCCCCACGCTCTGCACCATTGCCGGGGTCAAGATCGCCGCCGCCGACTTCGACGGTACCGACCGGAGCGACGTGCTCAAGGGGAAAGACGGCGAGCGGACCAAGCCGCTGTTCTGGAAGACCAACAACGTGCGCTCGGAGGTGGTGGTCCGCGACGGCAACTGGAAGCTGTTCGACCCGAACAAGAAGAAGGGCGAATTCGAGTTGTACGACGTGCGATCCGACCCGGCCGAGGCGCGGAACTTGGCGGCGAAGGAACCCGAGGTGGTGGACCGCCTGAAGGTGCAGATCGCCAAGTGGAACGCCACACTGCCGAAGGAATACAGCAAGACAGCCGACAAGGACTAACCCCAACGGAACCTCAGATGCCGAACGTTGCTTTCCGCGCCGCGGTGTGCGCGGCACTCCTGCTCTGGTCGTCCCCCGCCGGTGCGGCCGACCCCGTGCCGCAGAAGGCGGAGATGGCCGGCTACCTTCTCGTGCCGCACGACAAGGTGGACGCCAGGTACAACGCCGGCTTTTCGATGTACGTGGCCGCGTGGCCGCTCTTGAAGAACTACCCCGGGCCGGAGTTCCAGAGCGGGCTGTTCGGTACCTGGATGTTCGCGCAGTACGACGGGCCGAAGCCGGAGAAGGCGTACTCCGACATCGAGGGCGGACTCGGCTGGTGGCGCGACACCCGGTTCGCCACCGAGACGCCCAAGTTCATCACGGGCGGGGTCGCGCTGAACTTCGTCGAGTGGGCCAACGGTCCGGGAGCGGGCAAGGGGCGCGACTGGAAGAACCCCAAGGGCCATTACGCGGTCGCGCAGCTCAGCCCGCGGGTGCTCTGGCCCCCGGACGGCCTGAACTTGAAGCAGGGCACCAGCGGCGAACTGTTCGGCTACGGCTACCTGCCGCTTCCGCTCACCGCGGGCAAGAAGACGACCGCCGGCAAGGACGTGCCCACCGGCGACCAGTCCTGGACGCTGTTCCTCAACACCGGGAACTTCAAAGGGCCGGTCGCGTTCTTCGTGCCGCACTTCTGGTCCAAGCCCACCCTCGACCGGCCCGACCTGGTCGGGAAGTTCCTCGACGCGCGGCCGTCGGAGCCGAACAAGGCGATCCAGATGGAGACGCAGCACGTCCCCGCGTTCATCGGGAAGGACGCGAAGGGCGACACCTACGCCCGCGTCGCGCCCACGCAGTTCCCCGGCAAGCCGGGCGCGGACGCGCCGCTGATCCACCGCGTGACCGCGTACGGCCGGGCCGCGCTGTGGGACGGCGTGCAAGCGTGGTTCGAAGGTGGAAAGGTCGCGACCGGCACCATCGACCCGAAGGCCGCGGCCGTCCACACGTTCGAGAGCAAGGGCGGCGCGACGTGGCGCATCTACCCGCCCAACACCGAGCGCGACAACCGCGCGCCGCTCGTGTGGAACTCGTTCGCCACGCCCGCGGCGCTGGACGAGACCACCTACGGCTACAAGTGGGGCGACGCCGTCACGAGGGGCGACGCTCTCGTCACGCTGCCGGAATACTACAAACTCGAAAAGGACAAGAAGGACAAACAGCGCTGGGCGGTCGTGAGCGCGAAGGACGTGCCCGCGGAAACCGGGCTGGCGAAGGCCGAGTTCCCGCGGCGGCGCGCCGCCAAGCCGCAACCGTACGTGACACCCGACGACGCCGGGAGTAGCTGGAAGAAGCCGGGGCCGGCCGCGGGGCCGTTCGAGGCGAAGTTGGGTGACGGTAGCGTCGTGACCTATTACTGGTACCGCTTCGCCGACCAGCCCGCGCTGCTGAACGCCGATCTGACCGACGCCGAGCGGGAGGCGATTCAGAAGCGGGTCGAACTGCTGCACAAGAGCTGGACAAAGGACCGTGAGTACCTGCCCCGGCCGACCGTCGGAAAGCTCGCCGACCTCGACCCCGCGGTTCTCGTCACCCCGCCGAAAGGCCTGGAGATCGGTTACGTGCCGATCGTCAGCCGACAGGGGATGAAGGAGTGAAGCGAGTGGGAGAAGGCCATCGGTCCCAGTCGCACACTCGACGTTTCCTTCGACAGTCGGAGCCTTTCATGCGACCCTCGGCGAGCCCGCGAATCTGTGACACACTCCGGTGGGTTGTGGTGGCCCTGGCGGTCGCGGGTTGCACCTCGGGTGTCGCCGCGGCGGACGACCGCGAGGCGTCCTTCGGGCGCGTCGTGGCCCCGTTCTTCGAGCGGTACTGCGTCGACTGCCACGGACCGCAGCGCAGCAAAGGCGGCGTCACTCTGCACACGCTGAAGGGCGACCTCGCGGCCGGGGCCGGTCCCAATCGATGGGACAAGGTTCTGGACATGATCGAGCGCGGGGCGATGCCCCCGGAGACGGACGATCAGCCCAAGCCGGCGGAGCGCAAGGCTGTCGTCGAGTGGATCCGGGCCGCACTGCGGGACGAAGCGGGGCGCGCCCGCAAACCGGCCGACGGGCCCCCGGCCCATTCCGACCTGCGGCGGCTGACGAACGTCGAGTACCATAACACGATGCGCGACCTCCTCGGCTTCGAGTTGAAGCTGGCGGACGACCTGCCGAAGGATCCGTTCAAGCCGTACACCTTCACGAACACCGCCGAGTTCATGCGGCTCGGGCCGGAGCAACTCGACGCATACCGGGCGGCCGCCCGGCGCGCGCTGGCCGCGGCCGTGGTGGAGCCGGAGAAGCCCAAGACTTTCAAGAAACGCCAGGAGTGGAAACCGGCCCCGGCCCCGATCCCCAACGACCAACTGGAACCGAATCAACTCGGCGTGTGGGGCGGGACCGGACGGTTCAGCGTGTCCCAAGGCACGACGCTCACGGACCTTCCCAAGACGGGCGAGTTCCGGATCCGCTTCCAGGCGTCCGCCATCTTCCCGCCGGGCGTCACCGAGATGCCGCTGCGGTTGGTGATGGGTGAAGCCTTGAACGTGAACAGTTCCACTCGCCGGATCGAGCCCGTCGGGACGGTGCGGTTGAAGGCGGGCGCGAAGCCCGCGGTCTACGAGCTCCGCGGACGGCTCGAGAACTTCCCCTTCGAGACGAACCGCAACCAGAAGGGCAAGCCGCTCCCCGACGCGCTGACGATCACGCCGCAGAACCTGTACGACGACGGCACGCTGAACGACGAGAACGGGTTCCGCAAGCCGCGGATGCGCGAGTTCCCCATCGCGGTCATCGACTGGATGGAGTTCGAAGCGCCGCCGACCGACGTGTGGCCGCCCGAGCACCACACGCGCATCCTGTTCGCTTCGCCGCTCCGCGAGTCGGACCCCGAGAAGTACGTCCACGAGGTGCTGCGCCGGTTCATGTCGCGGGCCTTCCGCCGCCCGGCCACCGACGACGAGGTGGCCCGGTTCGCCAAGATCTACGCCACGCTGAAGCCCGAACTGAAAACGATCGAGGCCACGCTGCGGGAGACACTCGCGCTGGTGCTGGTGTCGCCCCAATTCCTGATGCACAACGGCGCGCCCACCAGCCCGGAGGAAAAGCGGTACGCCTTCGCCAGCCGGCTGTCCTACTTCCTGTGGGCCAGTATGCCCGACGAGGAACTGCTGGAACTGGCCGCGAAGGGCGAACTCGACAAACCCGCGGTCGTCGAGAAGCAGGTTCTCCGCATGCTGGCCGACCCGCGCTCGCAGGACTTCGTCCGCGAGTTCAGCCGGCAGTGGCTCAGCCTCGACAAGATGCGGACGGTGCCCATCAACCGCGACCTGTTCCCCCGGTTCCTGTACTACGTCCCGCTCGGCGAGCGCGCGGGCACCGAGGAACCGTACCGGCCCACGATCCGCGACCACATGGTGGACGAAACGCTGGCCTTCGTCTCGCACCTGATCCGGGACAACACCAGTGTCTTCAAGATCATCGATTCGGACTTCGCCTGTCTCAACCAGCCGCTGGCCGCTCACTACGGCGTGCCC
>CANLGS010000297.1 GCA_947490035.1 Gemmataceae bacterium | reverse complement strand
TTGTTGGGGTTGTCGTACTTGGGCACCCGCGCATCGAACCCGGTCAGCGTTCGAATCAACCTTCCCGACTTCGCGTCCCACAGCTTGCAGGTCATGTCGTCCGAGATCGTCGCGAGCATCGTTCGGGCACTGTTCACCGCCAGCCGGCGGATCCACCGGTCGTGCGCCTCGACCGTGCGCACCACACGGCGGTCTTGGAGGTCCCACCAGATCAGCTTGCGGTCCCAGCCCGCCGACACGAGCGTGTTGTCGACCAGGCCCAGACCGCTCACGTAGCTCTCGTGCCCTTCGAAAACGGCCGTCGCCGCCGGCTTTTCTTGGGCGAAGTCGATCGAATAGATCTTCGAATCGGAATGGCCGAGCCACAGGCGCTCGCTGTTCGGTTCGCGAACGACGGAAAGAAAATCACCGGGCAGCGCTACCGTTTTGCTGATCTTCACCCGGTCGAGGTTGGGAGGCGGCATGTCAATCTCCGGCTGGTTTGTCTCGTGGATGGATCAGGCCAGCACCGCGCGGACCGGTTCCGTGTTGTAGGGGGTCAGTCGGATCGGTCGGCCGTCGGCCGAGGTGTATTCCTTTTGGTGGTCGATCCCCACGGCCCGGAAGATCGTTGCGAAGAACTGCGCGGCCGTCACGCGATCGGTGGCGACCGCGGTGCCGTCGGCGTTCGTACTGCCGTGGATGACGCCGGGTTTGATGCCGCACCCGGTCAGCGTCACGCTCCAGCACGCCCCCCAGTGGTCGCGGCCGCGCTGGGCGTTGATCTGCGGCGTCCGCCCCATCTCGGCAAAGGTCACGACCAGGGTGTCCTGCGACAGGCCGCGTTGCTCCAGATCTTCGAGCAGGGCCGACATCACCCGATCGAGCGTGGGGACCTTGGACGCGTGGATCTCGAAGTTCTCGCCGTGCGAATCCCACCACCCGTCCGTCAAGCGAACGAACGGTACACCGGCCTCAACGAGCCGGCGCGCCACGAGGGCCTGCTGTCCGAACAGCGAATGGCCGTAGCGCTCGCGAATCTTGAGCGGCTCGCGGGAGGTGTCGAACAGGCCGGCGATGTCCATGATGCCGCGGACGCGTTGGTAGGACCCGCCGTGGCTGGCGACCGTGGCGTTGCCGCTGCGGTTCTCCTGAAACCGGGCCGCCAACTGCTCGCGGAGCGCCTCGCGGGCACGATGGTCGTCGTCCGTCAACGATGCGGGGAGTTGGATGCCGTCCGGGGCGAGTTTGTGTGCGATGTTGATCGGTTCGTAACGCGCCCCCAGGAAGAGGGCGAAATCGTGTTGCTTATCGCCGCCGCTGAACGGCCAGGCGGCGTTCCAGAACGACACGTGGTCGGGCAGTCCGGGCTGGGACAGTTCGCGACCCAACAGGCACCCCAGTGACGGGGTGCGCAGGGTGCCCGTGTCCTGCCGGTCCCCGCTCATGAGTGCGAAGACGCTCGCCCCGGTGTGGCCGGTGTTCGGGCTGCTGAAGGAGCGTATGACGGCCGATTTGTGAATCCGCGACGCCATCATCGGCATCAGTTCGCTCATCCGGTATCCGGGCACCGAGGTTTGAATTGCGCGGAAGGGGCCGCCCGTCTTCCGCCCGGGCTTCGGGTCCCAGCTCTCGAACTGGCTCAGCCCCCCGGCCATCCAGAGGAGGATGACGCGCTTGTGCCGCTTCTCCAGTTGGTTGGCCAACAGCGGATTGCCGAGCGCGTCCAGCCCCGCGAGTCCACCGGCGAAGCCGCCGACGCCCCCAAGAAACGCGCGCCGGTTGAGCGAGTGCTCCGGGGCGCCGCAGGTTGAAGGAAGCTGCTTGTTCATGACCTGGTCTCTGGGGTTCGGCGAGCGAGGACCACTTCCCGATCGTCATCGTTGCGTGACGTTATTCCTTCTCGGGCGCACCGACTTCAACAGTTCCTGGGTTGGCTCGGAGCCGTCGGGCGTCGTCCGGAACGGTCGGCTTGCCTGTTCAACCTCGGAATCGGATGCGGCCCTCACGCCAGGATCTCCGCCAAGGGGCCGTTCTGGGCCGCGGCCGGCATCTGCGTGTCGAGTTCGCCGAAGTTCGCTCGCCTGTCGCCGACCGCGTGCAGCAGCGCCAGGTAGAAGTTGCGGATCGTCCGGTTGGCGGTCTCCTTCGCCCCCTCCTGGTACCTCGGGAAATGCAGGAACCGACCCGCGGTCTTGAGCTTCCCGCCAAGACCGCCCACCAGGACCAGCGGCCACTCGCCACAGAAACCGTGATGCCCCTCGCCCGAATCGCTCATCCAGATGATGAGCGTGTTGTCGAGCATCGTGCCGTTGCCTTCTTTCACCGCATCGAGCCGGCGGGCCAGATCGGCGACGCGCTCGGCGTGGAAGCGGCGGATCGCGACGGCGAACTTCACGCTGTCGGGTGCATCGACCGAGTGGCCGATCGCGTGGCCGTCCTTGGTGACACCCAGTTCGGTCCAGGTGTGGTACAGGCCGATGCCGCCGGCCGCGTCGAGCGTCACCACGTTCGTGAGTCCCGACGCGAGTGATGCGGTGGCGATCGCACATTGTGCCTCGAACCGCTGCGTCGTCCGTCGGCTGTCGAACTTGTTGATGGCGGGCAGGTTGGCCTTCAGGCGATCCTTGATGTCGTTGATCTTCTCCTGCCGCGACCGCATCTGCTCGAACGTGTCGAGGTACACGTCGAGCTTCTCCCGGTCCATCGAGGGCAGCTCTTCCCTCACCCGCTTGATGTCGGAGCGGCACCAGTCCAGCAGTTTGCTCCGGGACTGGAACGCCTTCCCCGCGTCCCCGTCCGCAACGCTACCGAACAGCATCCGGAAGGCGAGGTCCGGTTGACAGACCATCGGGGTTGGTCGGCGGGGAGCACTGGCCGAGACGGAGTTGGCGAACACGGTGTCCGCCGACGGTGGAACGCACAGTCCGAGCACGGGAAGGATGCTCGGTTGTGCCGAGGCAAGAGCGTGGTCGATCGTCTGCCCGGCCACCCCGCGGCGCCAGTTGAAGCAGCCGAGGCCCCCGTAGCCCTTGCCGTGGTCGCCGCCGCCGGAGATCTTGTGCGAGAGGTTCTGGATGATCCCCAGCCGCTTCTTGAACGGGGCCAGCGGCGCGACGGCCTCCGGGAGTTCGAGGTCCGCGAGCGGGAGGTCGATGAGCCGGTCGCCCTTGCCTCTCTCGACGCCTTTCGGCTGGACGTGGTACGGGTAGAGGCCGTTGCTCTCCAGGAAGAAGATGAACCGCTTCGGCGGCGCCTGCCCGGCTTCCTCGGCCGCGAGCCGTTGCAAGAACGGCTGGAGCACGACCGCCCCGGCCCCGAGCGTGACGCCCTTGAGTGCCGTGCGGCGGTCGAGTTGATCGGGCGTGACCACTTGTAACGGGTGCTGTGGAATAGTCATCTCTTCTCCTGCGCTGGGATGGTTCGGTAGAGGAATGATTCGGACGACAGCAGTGACACCAGCAGCTCCTTGAAACTGCCGCCGTTGTCGAGGTACGCCTTCTCGGCCTCCTGGAGCGTGACTGCGTCGCCGGGGGTCTCGTTGCGGCCCAGGAAGTAGCGGAACACGTGGCGGATGAACACCTGCCGCACGCGGTCCGAGTCCGCCAGCCGGCGCAGCATCTCCGGGGCGTCCCGCACCGGGCCGTCGAGCGCCGGGTCGCCGCTGTGGCGGATGAACCCGGTCGTGTCCAGGGGGGCGCCGCGGTACACCTTCGCGTTCTTGTCCTTGCTCTGAGCCACGGCCTCCAGGTCGAGTACCTCTTCCGCGCGGCGCGGGAAGCCGTAGTGGGTCACACCCTCGAACGGCAGCCCGAGTTCGTCCATGCGGTAGTGGCACTTCCAGCACTGGGCCTCGCGCGTCACCTCCTGCCGCTGCCGCAGGGTGCGGTGCGGGTCGTCGGGGATCATCGCGGCCACGTTGATCGGCAAGTCGGGCACCCGCCCGCCCAGGAGGTGTTCGCGGACCCAGCGACCCCGACGGACGATGTCGTTGTGGAAGTTCGTGGACCACGCCACCTGCCAGCCCGGCTGCATGAGAACACCGACGCGCCCCGGGTTCGCCTTCCCCCGGTTCTCGTCGATACCGGGGGGCAGGCGGCGGAAGGCCGGGAAGTTCGGGCCGAACTGCTCCCCGTTGCCGCGGCCGGGGAACGATTCCGTCGTCAGCAGCTCCTTGAGGACGTCGCGGTCTCGCCCGAGGATGTGCAGGATCAGGAGGTCGGTGTCGGCGACGTATCCTTGCGGGTTGTGGGACACGCCCCGGCGTTGTTGGTAGTCCGGCAACGGATCCTTGAACACCTCCGGCGCGCGGTGGTAGTCGAAGTACTCGCGGAAGAACCAGAGCACGCGGGACTTCTCGAACTTCGGGTCCTCGAGGATCCGCCGCACGGCCTCGGCGACCTCCTTGCGCGTGGTCAGCTTGCCCTGGGCGGCGGCCGAGAGCAGGCCGAGGTCGCGCTTGTCCGACAGCGCCAGGCTGACCGCGAAGGCGGCCTCGCGGGGTGAGAGCATGCGGACGCCGGGGCGCACCTCGGCGCCCAGACCGACCTCGAAGCGCAGGATCGCCTCGGGCGTCATCAGGGGGGCCATGAGTATCGTCTTACCGGCGATGGCGTAGTCACCCTCCCTGGCGATGTCCTCGTAGAGGGCGACGACGCTGGCGAGTTCCTTGTCGCTCGGCTGCCGGGCGATGGCCTGCAGGTACTGCTGGCGGATGGCCCTCTCCAACTCCTCCTTGTTCGCCTTGACGCCCGGGTGCATCAGCGGGGCCAGGACGCCGTTGCCCTGGCGCACCCGCACCCCCTTCTTGAGCCGGTCCTGCTCCGCCGGCGTCGCGGTCTTGGCCCGAGCCTCGCCCGGCCACAGGTTCTCCTTGGCCGCGGCCGGGTTGTCGAGGACGTTCACCAGTTGGTGGCCGCGGACCTGCTCCGCGACCACCAGTTCCGCGTTCAAGAGCATGAGCCCGGTGGCCCCCTCGTCGGGCGCGTACAGCGCGGCGAAGTCCCGGAACCCGGCGTCCTGGATCAGACCGAACGGCTGCTGCAATCCCCCCGCCTTGAACTCGCTCGTCAACAACCTGGTGTAGGCCGACGGGGAGAGCCGCCACAGCCGGGGCGGGGGCGGGGCGCCCGGCCCGCGGGGGCCGCCGAAGAGGGTCGCGTTCGGCAACCGGTTCCCGTCGACGGGCTTCTCCCGCACGGGGTAGTAGGCGGGCCTGCCCTGCAGCGGGGTGTCGAGCCTCGCCTCGATCCACTTCTGCACCCCGGCGCCCCCGGCGGGGTCGGGACGTTGCTTCTTCGACGGCGGGGGCATGTCGCCGGCACGCAGTCGCTCCAGGATCGATGCGTAGGCCACACGGCCGGCGACGTCGTCCCTCGCGAGCGCGTCGAGTGTAAAGTCGCCCGACCTGGTGCCGGCGTCGTGGCAACCCGCGCAGTGCGTTTCGAGGAAGGCGCGGACGAACTTCTCGTCGGCCTTAGCGGGGTCGTGAACGGCCGTGCTTCGGACACTTGCGGGGAGGATGAGTTGGGCGTTCGCCTTGAGCCGCCTCACCGCCTCGGGCGAGAGCTTCGCCAGCCCGAGGAGCGAGACGGCACCTCCGTGCTTCGCCAGCGTCCCGGCCGCTTCGTCGGAAAGCGTGGTCAGCCCGTCGAGGAAGAGCCAGTCGCCCTTGTGTCCCGCCAGGGCTTTGGCGGTGTCGTCGGAGACGTTCATCAACCCGTCGAGGGCCAGCCGGCCCTGGTGACCAGCCAGGGCCGCGGCGGCCTTCTCCGAGAGTTCCTTCACCCCGTTGAGGGAGAGCGTCCCTTCCTTGCGGCCGGCCAGCTCCGCGGCGGCCGGAGCGGGAAGCGTGGTCAGGCCGTCCAGCGCGAGATCGCCCCGGTGCCGGGCCAGCGCCCGGGCCGCCTCGGGGGACAGCGTCTTCAGGGCGGGCAGCTTCCCGTCCCAGTTCCGCGACGAGGCGAGCGCCGC
>CANLGS010000296.1 GCA_947490035.1 Gemmataceae bacterium | reverse complement strand
GTTCATCCCCGTTCTGGAATCAGTTCGCCGGGGGAACGGAACTTTTCGCTGGAAAAGCAGCGGAATTCACGAGCCGTGTGAACCAAAAACGGGATCGAACTCGAACCAATAATTCCATCGAAAGCCCAACTTCCGATCAGCCTAGGGGTACGCCACACAAATGGAGTCTGCTTCACGGTATCCGCTGAGCCTTACCCCTCACCCGTCGGCGAAGCGCCGACACCCTCTCCCGCAAGGGGAGAGGGACAAGCAAACACCATAGCCCACTGACCCGGTTCGTCGGGCTACACCAGCCCACGATAGAACGCCTCGAAGCGCTTCGTCATCGCCGAACGGCTGTACTCGGCCTCGACGCGCCGGCGTGCCGCGGCCCCGTACCCCGCGGCGCGCAGCGGGTTGGCGATCAACTCGCCGAGCGCCGTCACCACCGCGTCGGGGTCGTTCGCGGGCACGACCACGCCGCACTTGCCGCCGTCGAGGAGCTTCGCGTTCGCGCCCACGTCGGTCGCGATCACCGCGCGCCCGGCGGCCATGTACTCCAGCAACGCGTTCGACATGCCTTCCGAGTGCGAGGGCAGCACGGCCACATCGACACTCCGCAAGAAGCCGGCCACGTCGGACACGGAACCGCGAAGCACGAACCGGTCGCCGAGGCCGAGTTCCGCGTGCAGGCGTTCCAGCTCCGCGCGCTGCTCGCCGTCGCCGGCCACCTCGAACACCAACTGCGGGAACTTCTCCAGCGCGGCCTTCGCGGTGCGCATCAGACCGTCGATGTTCTTCACGGGCCGCAGGTTCGCGACGCACCCGACGCGCACCTGCCGCTTCGACGTGTCCGGCAGGAGGAAGCGTTTGAACCGCACCGTATCGACGCCGTTCTCTAGCACCGCGACGCGGCGCGGCGACGCGCCGCGCGACACGAGCGCCTGCTTGCCCTCGTCGCTGTTGGTGAGCGTCAGGTCCACGAACGGCCGCACCGCGCGGCCCATGACGCGGTGCTTACGCGTCAGCCAGTAGCCGAGGTTGTTCCGCACGCGAACGACCTTCTTCACACCGCACGCTTTCGCGAGTGGCGCGCCGAGGTACGCGGCATCGAGGAAGTACACTTGAAGCACGTCCGGCCGGTGTTCGCGCCAGAACGAGCGCAGCCGGCGCGCGGCGGACACGGCACGCCCGCTGACCAGCTTGCGCACGCCCAGCCGGATGACCGGGCAGTCCACGGGTTCGAGCGCCTTCGACAGATCGTCCTCGCCGTCGAGCAGCACGAGGGTCGGCGCGACCTGCGTGCGGTCGAGCGCGCGGACGAGCGCGAGCAGTTGCGACTCGGTCCCGGCACGGCTGAGCCGGTCGATCATGAAACACACGCGAACCGGATCGCTGGCCGGTGCGAGTGTCGGAAACGCAAGGCGCGGAGCGAGTAGTGCGGACATCCATGTCCTCCTGCTCAGTGGTGTTTGGCCGCGACTTCAAGAGAAGCGCGGCCCGAATCGGGTGTCGAACACAAGGTGTTAAGCAATCGGAGATACGCCGCCGCTTGCGCCTGGAAGGTGAACAGCTCGCGCATCCGCACCCGGCCGGCGGCGCCGAAGCTGTTGCGGAGGCGCGTGTCGCGGAGCAGTTCACACACTTTGTTCGCGATGGCCGCCGGTTGGCCCGGCGGCACGAGGAAACCGTTCACGTGGTCGGCGATGGCTTCGGGCGTCCCGCCGACGGCGGTCGCGACGACCGGCACGCCGGCCGCGCTCGCCTCCAGCGCCACGTTCGGCAAGCCCTCCGTATAAGAGGGCAGCACGACGACATCGGCAGACCCGATGAGTGAATCCAGGTCGGTGCGGAAGCCCGGCAGCACGACGCGCCCGGTGAGGCCCAGTTCCGCGACGCGGCGTTCGAGTTCGCCGCGCAACGGGCCTTCACCGAACAATACCACGCCCGCAGTCGGGTTCGCGCCGATGATCGCGCAAGCGGCTTCGACCAAGACACCGAAGCCCTTCTCCGGGCTGAACCGCCCCGCGCCGACGACGACCTGTGACACCGCGGTGTTGGTGAACCCCGACCGTAAGGGAGGGGGTGCTGCGACGCTCGGAAAGAACCCAAGCAACCGGTGTCGCGCGCCGGGGTCGGCGTTCTCGAACGCGCCGAGCCTGGCGCTGTTGCGGATCACGCTCATGCGGTTCGCGGGCACGCGGCACCATTTGCGCACCTTCGCTGCTTGGCCTTCCGACACGCACACCACGTGATCCATGAACTGAAGGTGCCGGCGGTCGAACCACTCGTAGGCGCGCACCTTACGCGTCTCGCTGGTCCAGCCGCGCGACACCGCGACGGCGGGAATGCCCGCGCGCCGCGCCGCGAGGCGCCCGAAGATGTGGGCCTTGTAGCCGTGACAGATGAGCACGTCGCACGCGGTCGCGCGGAGCAGTTCGCGCACCTCGCGAACCGAAGCGAACACGTTCGGGAAGTCGTTCTTGAGCGGGGCGGTGGCGAAGCCGTGTGGTCGCACTTCGTCGAGGAACGCACCGCCGCGCCCGCCTTCGAGGAAGGTGGCGAACGTGGTGCGCACGGTATCCGGGAGCGCGAGCGCCAGCCCGAGCATCTGCCGCTCCGGGCCGCCGAAGAACGTACTGGCGGTAAGGTGAACGAGGTTCATTCCCGATCGCGTCCGTGCGGCGGGGGCGGGCGAAGCGAATCCGTGCAAGGTTGGAAGTGTAGGGAGCAGGCCGTGTGGTTGTCTACCCGACTTTTTCACACGCGGGCACGCCCCAGTAGAAGCGGCACGCAACTTCGCGCATACTGTTCTGCATGAACCTCATCGTCTTCGCGCTGCGGAACCCGGTCGCGGTCATGGTCGGCGTGGTCGCTGTTCTGATCGGCAGCGCCCTCGCCGCCGACCGCACGCACGCCGACGTGTTCCCGCCGCTCAACCAGCCGGTCATCTACATCTGTCAGCCCTACGGCGGCATGTCGCCGGCCCAGATGGAAGGGCTGCTCACCAACTACTACGAGTTCCACCTGCTCTACGTGAACGGCGTTCACCACGTCGAGAGCCGCAACATCACCGGCATGTGCCTCATCAAGGTGTACTTCCACCCCGGCACCGACATGGGGCAGGCGATGGCCGAAGTGGTCGCGTCCGTGAACCGGTCGCGGTTCATGATGCCGCCGGGCACCGTGCCGCCCTTCGTCGCGCGCACCGACACCGGCACCGCGCCCGTCGGGTTCCTCGTACTCAAGAGCGATACGAAGTCGATCAAGGACATTCAGGACATGGCGACCTTGCGCGTGCGGCCGCAGTTCGCGAGCATCCCCGGCGTGTCCAGTCCGCCCGCGTTCGGCGGCAACCAGCGCGCGATCACCGTGAACGTCAACCCCGACGCGGTCGCGAAGCAGGGGCTAACGCTCTGGCAGGTCACGGAGGCGCTGGCCGCGGGCAACCCGGTCACGCCGTCGGGCACGCTGAAGGTCGGCGACCGGCAGGTGCTCGTCACGTCGAACGTGATGGTCGGCGGCAACCCGGTGCAGGAGTTGGGGCAGATTCCCGTGAAGCTCGGGCCGCACCCGGTTCTGCTGCGCGACGTGGCGACCATCGAAGACTCCGCCGACCTCACGGCGGGTTACGCGCTCGTGAACGGCCGGCGTTCCGTCTACATCCTCATCACCAAGAAGGCCGACGCCTCGACCGTCACCGTGGTGAACGACCTGAAGGCCGCGCTCCCGCGAATGCGCACCGCCGTGCCCGACGACGTGGAGATCGACTTCGCGTTCGACCAATCGCCCATCGTGAAGGAAGCGATGTGGGGCGTGGGCATCGAAGGCTTGATCGGTGCGCTGCTCACGGGCCTCATGGTGCTGCTGTTCCTCCGCGACTGGCGCAGCGTGATCGTGGTCGTGCTGAACATTCCGCTCGCGCTCGCGGCGGCGGGCTTCGCGCTGTGGGCGAGCGGGCAGTCGCTCAACCTCATGACACTCGGCGGGCTGGCGCTCGCGGTCGGCATCCTCGTCGATGAAGCGACCGTCGAAGTGGAGAACATCCACACGCAACTCCTGCGATACGACAACGTCGCGCGAGCCGTGCGGCAAGGCAACCTGGAAACCGCCGTGCCGCGGCTGCTCGCGATGCTGTGCATCCTCGCGGTGTTCGTGCCGTCGTTCTTCATGGAGGGCGCGGCGCGCGAGCTGTTCGTACCGCTGTCGCTCGCGGTCGGTTACGCGATGATCGCGTCGTACATCCTCTCCAGCACGTTCGTGCCGGTGCTGTGCGTGTGGCTGCTGAAGCCGGGAATGCACCACGCCGAAGCGAAGGGCGGGCTGTTCGCGAAGCTGATGGACAACTACGAAGCGGTCGTCGCGCGGATCGTGTACCTGCGCTCCATTACAGTACCGCTATACCTCCTCGGCGCGGGCGCGCTCGCGGCGCTGCTCTACTTCACCCTCGGCACCGCGATCTTCCCGCCCACGGACAAGGGGCAGTTCGTGCTGCGTCTCAAGGCGCCGACCGGAACGCGCATCGAGCGCACGGAAGAACTCGCGCAAGAAGCGACGCGGCTCATCAAGGAGGAAGTCGGCGCGGGCAACGTGGAAGCGACCGTCGGCTACGTCGGCATGTTCCCGACCAACTACCCGATCCAGAGCATCCACCAGTGGACGAGCGGGCCGGGCGAGTGTTTGCTGAAGGTCGCGCTGAAGGAAAACACCGGGCTGCACCTGGAGGAGCAGAAAGAACGACTACGCGTGAAGCTCGACACCGGGCTGAAGGCGTGGCTCGTCGCGCGCTGGACAGAGGACAAACTGCCGCAAGAGGAAATCGATAAGCGATTGCCCGGCCTGCGGCTGTCGTTCGAGCCGGGCGACATCGTCAGCGACGTGATGAGCTTCGGCTCACCGACGCCGGTCGAGGTGCAGGTGAGCGGCACGAACATGGCGACGAACCTCGCGTTCGCGAAGGGGCTGCGCGAACGGCTCGCGGCGATCCCCGAATTGCGCGACGTGCAACTGAACCCGGCCCAGGATTACCCGACGCTGAACGTGAGCATCGACCGCGAGCGCGCCGGCACGATGGACCTGACCGCGCGTGACATCGGGCTGTCACTGATCCCGGCGACCGCGTCCAGCCGGTACATTCAGCCGATCTACTGGGCCGACCCGGTGAACGGGCAGGCGTACATCGTGCAGGTGCAAATCCCGCCGCCGCTGATCGGCTCGGAGGCCGCGCTCGGCAACATCCCGGTCGGTCATAAGGCCGCGCACGCGAACGGCAACGGCAAGGACAGTACGCCCACGAACGGCACGATCTACCTGCACGACGTGCTGCGCTCCAGCGGTGGCGGCATGGTGCCGGGCACGACCGCGGAGGAGATCTACCGCTACAACATGCGGCGCACCGCGAGCATCACCGCGAACGTCGCCACGCAAGACCTGGGCAAGGTGCGCGGCGCGGTGCAACGGGCCATCGCGGAGTCCGGCGAACCGCCGCGCGGCGTTCACGTGGACGTGCGCGGTCAGTTGAACACGCTCGGCGTGGTGCAGAAGAGCCTCGGCCGCGGCCTGTTGCTCGCCATTCTCGTGATCGCGCTGTTGCTCACCGCGTACTTCCAGTCGATCAAACTCGCGCTCGTCTCGGTGGCCGCGGTGCCCGCGACGCTGTGCGGCGTCGGCCTCACGCTGTGGGCGACGAACACCACGCTCAACCTGCAATCGTTCATGGGCGCGATCATGGCGCTGGGCGTGTCGGTGGCGAACGCCATCCTGCTCGTCACCTTCGCGGAGCGCGCCCGCTCGACGCACGGCGGCGCGGTGCGCGCCGCGGTGGAAGGCGGTCGGTCGCGCCTGCGGCCAATCTTGATGACAAGCTGCGCGATGATCGCGGGGATGCTGCCGATGGCAATCGGCTTCTCGGCGGGCGGCGACCAGACGGCCCCGCTCGGCCGCGCGGTGGTCGGCGGCCTCGCGGCTTCGACGCTGGCAACGC
>CANLGS010000295.1 GCA_947490035.1 Gemmataceae bacterium | reverse complement strand
GAAGCGCTCGAACGGGGCGTGTGGTCCATCTCTGCCGCTGACCCGCACACCATTCACGACTTTCTCTGGAGCGGCGGCGAGGTTCCGCCGTGGGGCGAAGACCTCTGCGCGGAAACGTGGTTCGACGGCGGCGCTATACTCCCGCTTCACATCGACCCTGGGGCGGAGTGGGAAGCGTCGGAGCCGGTGCGCACCACCATCGACAACCGGTGGTACGGCGACTACCGCGTCGTGCCCGCGCCGCGGTTCAACCGCATGGTGGACGAGTACGGCTCGAAAGGCACCGTTCTCGGCCGCGGGCTGATCGAACTGCTGGTGTCGCTGACGGCCGCGGTGCCGGCCGACGGCGGGCCGCTCGCGTTCGCGTGCGACAAGCAGGGCGGGCGGAACTTCTACGCCAGCATCCTTCAGGAAGCGTTCCCCGACGGCTGGGTGATCGCGGAGCGCGAGGGCGCCGAGGAGAGCCGGTACCGCGTCGAGTGCCTGCCGCGCGAAATCACGATCACATTCCGCCCGCGTGCCGACGCCGATAGCGTCGCGGTGGCGCTCGCGTCGATGCTGTGCAAGTACCTGCGCGAGGTGTGCATGCGGCAGTTCAACCGCTACTGGGCGACGCACGTTCCGGGCATTGTGCCGACCGCCGGTTACCCGCTGGACGCGAACCGCTTCTACGCCCAGATTCAGCCGGCGATGGCGAAGTTAGGGCTGACCGCGGATCAGGTGTGGCGGAAGAAATGAAGCGGCTTTCTCTTCGCCCTGAAGGGGCGTTTCACGGTCTTCATGCCGGAACTCCGGGGTGACATTCTCAGCGCGTCGGGAACGCCAAGGGTAATCACTGCCGTGAGTTCCGGCACCCCATTCGTGCGCCTGGGTAACGCCTGGGCTTGAGTTTACTTCGCGGTGATGACGCTCTTGGCCGCGGAGATGATGGTGAACGTCGGGGTGACGGCGCACGCCTCGCAGCAGCCGGTCTCAACGGTCTTGGTGCCCGCGCTCGCGTTCACGTTCGTCGCCACGGCGAGGCTCGCCTCCTGAACGAAACTGCTCTCGTCGTGCGTGACGCACTTCGTCAACTCGCTGTGCGAGCAGCACCCGCCGGTCTTGGCTACCGGTGCGGTGGACATGGACGAGAGCGGACAGCCCCCGGACTGCGAGCACGGTGAGGTCGAGTAGAAGTACACGGCGCCGCCGGTCGCCATCAGGCCCGCCGTGATGATCGCGAACAACTTCATAACCGGTCTCCGAGTGGTGGTTGGTTGAATCGCCTTCGCCGAGAAAGACAAGATACCCGAAAAGCGGGGCGAATGCCACCCCTTCGCGTATTGTTTCATCGACCCGTCGCCGCGTCAACTTCATACTGAGGGTGGTCCGCTCGCTCCGCGAGCGGGTTTGAAAGACCGCTCGCGGAGCGAGCGGACCACTCTCAAGACCTTGCGCGAGAACCATCCATGATGCGATTCGCCCCGATCGTCGTCGCGCTCGTCGCGGGTTCGGGCGCCGGGCGCGCCGAGTGGAAGCGGCTGCCGTCGCTGTCGGACAAGGAGGGCTTCGCGACCCCGTTCGCGGGCGTCAGCAACGGCGCGCTGCTCGTCGCGGGCGGCGCGAACTTCCCCGACAAGAAGCCGTGGTTCGGCGGCAAGAAGGTCTGGTACGACGGCGTCTTCGTGCTGGAAAAAGCTGACGGCGAGTGGAAGAACGCCGGGAAACTTCCCCGCGCGCTCGCCTACGGCGTGAGCGTGACGCACCGCGACGGCGTCGTGTGCGCCGGCGGCAGCGACGCCACCCAGCACTACGCCGATTGCTTCCGGCTCGAATGGAAGGCCGGGAAACTGGTCACGACGCAACTGCCAGCGCTGCCGAAGCCGGTCGCGAACGCGTGCGGCGCGCTCGTGGGCGACACGCTCTACGTCGCCGGTGGGCAGGAGAAGCCGGACTCGAAGGAGGCTTTGCAGGCGGTCTACACGCTCGACCTCGGCGACGCCAAAGCGAAGTGGCGCGAGGAAGAGAAGATGCCCGGTGCCGGGCGCATCCTCGCGGCGGGCGCGTCGTTCGAGGGGAAGTTCTGGATCGCGGGCGGAGCGGAACTCGTCGCGGACAAGGACGGCAACGTCGCACGCCGCTACCTCAAGGACGCCGCGTTCCACGAACCGACGAAAGGTTGGGGGCGGTGTCTGCCGCTGCCGCACGCGGTGGTCGGCGCGCCGTCGCCGGCCCCGAGCGATAAAACCGGCTTCTACATCCTCGGCGGCGACGACGGTTCGCAACTGATCGTTCCCTTCAACCGGCACAAGGGGTTTAGCAAGAAGGTACTCCGCTTCGACGCGAAGACTCGCGACTGGGTCGAAGCGGGCGAACTGAGCGCGCCGCGCGTGACAGTGCCGCTGGTGGTGTGGGACGGCGCGTGGGTGATTCCAAGCGGCGAGATGCGCCCCGGCGTGCGCTCGCCGGAGGTGTGGCGCGAAGAAAGTACGGTAAAAGGTAAAAGGTAAAAAGTAAAAGTGGAAGAGAAGACGCGCTCCCCTTGTGGGACATTGCGACGACGAGAAGTTGGCTTGTTCTTCTCTTTTACCTTTTACCTTTTACCTTTTACCTTTCTTATGCCTCTTCTTCCGACTCCGACTCCGACCCCATCACTCGCCCGGCTTGCGTGGCTCACGGTCGCGCTGCTGTGGCCGGTCGCGCTGCTGAACTACCTCGACCGGCAGATGCTCGCGTCGATGAAGTCCTCCGTCATGGCCGACATCCCCACGATTCTCAACGAATCGAATTGGGGCTTCATGCTCGGTCAGTTCAAGTGGGTGTACGCGCTCCTCAGTCCGGTCGGCGGGTACGTCGCGGACCGGTTCAGCCGCCGGTTCACCATCTGCGGCAGTCTGTTCGTGTGGTCCGCGGTCACGTGGTTCACCGGCCGCGTCACCACCTACGACGAGTTGCTTCTGGCCCGCTCGCTCATGGGCATCAGCGAAGCGTTCTACATACCCGCGGCGCTCGCGCTCATCGCCGACTACCACACCGGGCACACGCGCTCACGCGCGGTCGGCTTACACCAGATGGCGATCTACTGCGGCGTCATCACCGGCGGCTTCGGCGGGTACGTCGCGGACGACCCCTCGCTGGGCTGGCGGGTCGCGTTCACAATGTGTGGCGTGTTCGGAATGCTCTACGCGGTGCCGCTTCTGCTGGTGCTGCGCGACGCGCCGAAGTCGGTCGAAGCCGCGAGCGCACCGAAGATTTCACCAACTCGTGCCGCGACCGAGCTGCTCACGAACGTCTCGTTCATTCTGTTGGTGCTGTACTTCACGCTGCCGGCGCTCGTCGGGTGGGTGGTGCGCGACTGGATGCCGGCCATCTTGAAAGAGCAGTTCAACATCGGGCAGGGGAAGGCGGGCGTCGCGGCGACGCTGCCCTGGCAGGTGGCGGCGATCGTCGGCGCGATCGTCGGCGGGTGGCTCGCGGACCGCTGGATGCGGAGCCACGATCGCGGGCGCACCTTCACCAGCGCGCTGGGCATGTGCCTCATCATCCCCGCGATCTTCGGCGTCGGGAACGCGGGTACGCTCGCGGTGTCGGTCGCGTTCCTGATCCTGTTCGGGTTGGGGTGGGGATTCTTCGACTGCAACAACATGCCGATCCTGTGCCAGATCGTCAGGCCGGAGTTGCGCGCCACCGGCTACGGCATCATGAACATGGTGAGCATCAGTTGCGGCGGCCTCGCGGACTGGGGCGTCGGCGCGATGCGTCACCGCGGCGTGCCGCTGAACGTCATCTTCGGCGTGTTCGCCAGCGCCGCGATTGTGTCCGTGGTGCTGGTGCTGCTTATCAGGCCAAAGCCTGAGTTGGTCCCAAGAGATAAAGAAGAGTTAGCCGCACGATGAACGCGGAAGAAGGACACGATCAGAGAAGACAGAATGCAGTGTTTTGAAACCACTCCTCCTCTTTTCTTATCGTGTCCTTTTCGGCGTTCATCGTGCGGCTAACTCTTCCGCCTGAACGAACGGCGCAAGTCCGCGGGCGGGGCGCGTTACACGCTCACAACACCCCACCCACGGCAGCGGACGCCATGCTCACCCAACTCGCCTCCACCGTTCTCTACGCGATCCTCGCCGCGAGCGTGCTGTTCCAGATCGTGACCGCGGCCCGGTTCGCGGCCCGCGCCGCGTGGAAGCCCAACGCACGCCGACAGCAGGCGCGGCCCGCCGTCGTGGCGCCGCGAGTCCGCGTGTCGCGCATCCGGCGCCGCGACTACCGCCTCGCACTTCGCGCCGCACGCGCCTCGGTGAGTCCGAAAGCATGACGGAGGGCAGCACGCCGGTTGCAACGGTTGTGCTGGTCGCCCGCTCCACACACCTGAGGATTTCACATGTTGCGTCGCACATTCGCGCTGACCGCCGTCGCGATTCTGGCGTTCGCGTTCTCGACGGCTGTTGCCGAAGATACCAAGCCCAAACCGGGCACGCACGAGGGCAAGGTGGTCAAGGCCGAAGCCGGCAAACTGACGATGACCGACAAGGACGGGAAGAACGAGCACACGCACGCCGTCCCCGCCGGCGCGAAGGTGACGTGCGACGGCAAGGCGTGTAAGCTCGAAGACCTGAAGGCCGGCTGTTCGGTCAAGGTGGTGATGGAGAAGAAGGAAGACAAGGTCGAGGTCGTGAGCGTCGAGGCGAAGAAGGCCGAGTAGCGGCTGTGAGAAGTGTACTGCCGCGCTGCGGGCAAACAGAGAACGCCACCGGTTTCCGGTGGCGTTCGCGCGTTCCGCGGCACTCCGCTTGCAACAGCGCCGAACGCACGCCTGGTTCGCTTCACGCAATCGCTCGTCACTCCTTGAACAGCACATCGATCCCGACCGCGTCGGCGGGCACGGTCTCCTTCGTCGCGGGCTTGTCGCCGTGCTTCCACGTGAACGTCGGCGGCAGGTGCGCGAGGATGTACGTCTTCGCCGGCAGCGCCACCGCTTTGCCCTCGATGGTCAGCGACAGGTCGCGGTCGGTATGGTTGTAGAACCCGACCTTGCGCACGCCGTTCGCGGCCACGACCCCGGACGCCGGGAACACGCTCACCTTGACGCCGTTCGCGACCGCCGCGAGCGGGCTGGACTTTGCTTCCACCGGCTTCGCGTCCGGGCTAACGGGCGTGTCCGGCGGCAGCGTCAGCGGCGGCAGCGTATCGGCGGTCTTCGGCACGGGCAGCGCCGACGGCGGGATGAGCGAGTCGGGCGCGGGTGCGGGCACTGGGATCGCCGGCACACCGGGCAACTCGAGCGGCGGCAACTTCGGGTTCGACCCGGTGTCCTTCGGCAACTCCAGCGGCGGCAACTTCGGCTCGTCCACCTTCGGCAGCTCGATCACCGGTTGCTTGGGTTCGGGCGTGAGTGTGGGAAAGTCGAGCTTGGGCGCCTTCGGTTCCGGTTCGGTTGGCTTCGGCGCCGGGGCCACGTCGATCTTCGGCAGCTTCGGCGCTTCGACGTTCGCGGCCGGGCGAACCGGTTCGATCTCGGCTGGGCGCACGGGCGCGGGCGGGTTCGGCTGCGCGATGGAGCGCGGGGCGTCGAGTGAACTGCCGGCTCGCGGCTTCACGGGTTCGATGCGCGGCGGCGCGAGCATCGGCGGGTTGACCGGCAGGCACGGCTGCACGTACACCGGCTGGCAGTACACCGGCGGCGCGTAGTAGACCGGCGCGCACGGGTAGTAGTACACCGGCTCGCCGCGCGGCCAGCGCGCCGACGCCCAGTCAGGGACCAGCACCAGCGCGAACAGCGCGCACAAGCAGAGTTGACGCTTCACGGCGGATTCCTTTCCGTTGTCTATCCTCAGCGGAACACAAGTTGTAACTTTTTCAGTGTGCGCGATTCAAGCCGAATATGTGGTCCGGTCACTCCGTGACCGGTCTGCTCTTGTGGCACAGACATTCCTGTCTGTGCTTCGAGGGGCCAGCCGCACAGACAGGAATGTCTGTGCCACGAATACACAGACAGAAG
>CANLGS010000294.1 GCA_947490035.1 Gemmataceae bacterium | reverse complement strand
TGATCGAGTCCACGCCCAAATCTGCGTCCAGAGACATCGACAGGTCCAGGCTGTCCGCCGGGTAGCCCGTCTTCTCCGACACCACCGCTATTAGGGTCGATGCGACCTTGTCGCGGACCGTGGTCGGCGCGACCGGGGTTGGCGGCGCGGGCGGCGGAGCAACAGCCTTCGGTTGCGGCGCGGGAACCGGCACCGGCTTCGCAGCGGCGGGCGCGAACGCCTCCGGCGGGAACGCGGACGCGGGGAGAATTGCTGTCGGCGCCGGCGTAGCGCGTTGCGCGAGAGCCGGCGCCGGAATCGCGGGCGCGCGGGGGGGCGCGACCGCGGCGAACGCCGCGCCCGAACTGAAGCCGGAGAGCAACAGCGTCTGCTGCTGATCGACGAGCGTTTGCAGCGTGCGCTGGGCGCTCTCTTGTCCGTCGAGGAACTGCCGGTGCAGCGCGGCCGTCTGCTCCTGCATGCGCTGGAGCGCGGCGAGGCTCTGCTGCGTCATGAGCAGCGCCTGGGCGAGCGCGTTCGATTCGGCCGGGGCGGGAGTGCTGGCGTCGGACATCGCGTGACCTTTCGACCGGGCCGGAATCGCGGGTGCGTGCGGCTTGCCGTTGCCGTTCGCGGAGGACAGATGTTGCGGCGCGCGCGGCGGGCGCTTCTCGCGCGGGGTCACCGAGTTGGCCCCGCACACGCTGACCGTTCGCGGCGGCTTGCCGACCGGAACCGCCGGCGGCCGACAGCGGCTCTCCCGCTCCCACGCCGCGAGCGCCACCGCGTGGCCCCCGGCCGCGAGCCGGGCCAGCACGTTCCCCAAATCTAGCACACCCGGACGCTTCCCCGCAGAAACATCCAGCGCAAAGGCCGTAACACCCGCAACCGGCGCGTCCGCCAGAATCGCCTCGACGAGCCGCGTGAGGACCGACCCCGGCCCGACTTCGACGAACGTGCGGACGCCGGCCGCGGTCATCGCGCGGATCTGCTCCACGAACGCGACCGGCTTCGCGAGCTGGTTCGCGAGCAAGTCCTTCGCGGCGCCCGCGTCGGTAGGGTACGTCGCGGCCGTGGTGTTCGCGTACACCGGAACGGCACCGGCCGCGAGCGACACCTCTTCGAGCGCGGCGCGGAACGGCCCGGCGGCGTCAGCAACAAGCGCCGAGTGGAACGCGGCGCTCACGGGAAGCCGCACCGCCTTCAGCCCGGCCGCGGCGAGCGCCTTCGCGGCGCGGTCGATCTCGGCCGTCGCTCCGGACAGCACGTTCTGCTTCGGCGCGTTCTTGTTCGCTACTACCACGTCTAACTTTTCGCGCCTGAGTACGGCCTCAATGTCGGGCAGCGGCGCGAGTACGGCGAGCATGGTGCCGGGGTCGTCGGCGCGGCGGCCGGCCATCAGTTGCCCGCGGACCCGCGACAGCGTGAACAGGTCGCGCTCTTGAAGCCGCCCGGCGGCGGCGAGCGCGACGAGTTCGCCGTAGCTGTGCCCGGCGAAGGTGTCCGCGCGCACGCCGAACCGCGCGCTCAGCGCGCGCCACACGCCGAAGCTGACCGCGCCGAGAGCGGGTTGCGCGTTCCGCGTGTCGCGCAGGTCGCGGTCGTTGGCCTTCTCGCGCTCGGCGTCGAACGTGGTCGGCGGGTAGATGGTGTCGCTCAACCGGCGCGAATCCGTCTCGTCCTGCGACCGCGCCGCGACGGCCTCGTTCGCAGACGCGAGCGCGTCGAGCGATTCCGGCAGCAGGCACGCGAGTTCGCGTAGCATCCCGATGGACTGCGACCCCTGACCGGGGAACAGCACCGCGAGTTTGCCCGCGGCCGGTCCACGCCCGTAGTGCGCGCCCTCGACGGTGTGCCAACTGGTCGCGCCCGGTTCGGCGGCCAGTCGCGCCTTCGCGTTCGCGAGCAGCTTCGGCAGGTCGGTGAGCGTGCGGTGGGCGGCGAAGCACAGCCGGCACGCGCTCTTCGCACTGAACGACGCACGCGAGGCTTCCGCGGCGCGGGCGAACGCGTTCCACTCGGTCGGCAGTTTCGCGAGTTCGGCACTCAGTTCCTGCGGCGTGTTCGCCCCGAGAGCGACGACTTCGGTGGAGCCGTCCCAGTCGGGTTCGAGCTTCTCCGGGCGGTGTTCTTCGAGAACCGCGTGGAAGTTGCTGCCGCCGAAGCCGAACGCGGACAGCGCCACCCGGCGCGGGTGTTCGGCGCGCGGCAGCCACGGGCGCATCTCGGCGTTCACGTAGAACGGCGTGTCGGCCGCGAGCAGCGGTTCGACCGGCCGCTTCACCTTCAGCGTCGGCGGCAGCACCTTGAAGTACACGGCCAGCGCCGCCTTGATGAGCGACGCCGCGCCCGCCGCCGCCTTCGTGTGGCCGATCTGCGACTTGACAGAACCTATCGCGCACCAAGGGTCTCTTGGCGAGCGGGGGGCGTCAGCCCCCTGTTGGATGGACTTGGTGTAAACGTCAGTGAGTGCCGTGATTTCGACCGTGTCGCCGACCTTCGTGCCGGTGCCGTGCGCTTCCACTAACTCGATCGTGTCCGGCGACACGCCCGCGAGTGTGTACGCCGCGAGCAGCGCTTTCTTCTGACCGGCGGCGCTCGGCGCGTAGATCGCGTTGCCCTTGCCGTCACTGGACGAACCAAGACCCTTGAGGACGGCGTAGATCGTGTCGCCGTCGCGCTCGGCGTCCGCGAGGCGCTTCAGCACGACCATTCCCAAGCCTTCGCCGAGGATGGTGCCGTCGCCGTCGTCGGCGAACGGCTTCGCGTCGCCCGTCGGCGACAGCGCCGGCGTCTTGCTGAAGCACATGTACATGAAGATGTCGTTGAACGTGTCGCACCCGCCGGTCACGGCGACATCGCACCGCCCGGCTTGCAGTTCGAGCGCCGCGAGGTGAACCGCGGACAGCGAACTGGCGCACGCGGCATCGACGACGCAGTTCGTACCGCCGAGGTCGAGCTTGTTCGCGATGCGCCCCGCGACCACGTTGCCGAGCAAACCGGGGAAGCTGTTCTCCTGCCACGGGACGTAGCTCTCCGCGATGCGGCTCGCGGCGTCGTCCGCGAGTTCCTGCGGGATGCCGGCGTCCTGCATCGCGCGCTTCCACTTGGGATGCCCCAGCCGCGCGCCGAGCGGGATGACGAGTTCGAGTGTACCCGTCACGCCGAGGATGACCGACACGCGATCTCGCGCAACTGTTTTGGGCGAGCGGGGGGCGTCAGCCCCCTGTTTGTCTTTCGCGTCGGCGAACACGACCCCAGAATCGACGAGCGCTTGCTTCGCGGCGACCAACCCCAAGAGTTGCGTGGTGTCGGTGGCTTCGATGTCGCGCGGCGCGATGCCGAATTCGAGCGGGTTGAAATCGACCGCGGAGAGGAACCCGCCGCGGCGCGCGTAGGTCATGTCGGGCGACTTCGGGTCGGCGTCGAAGTAGTCGTCCGGGTTCCAGTGCGTCGGCGGAATCTCGGTGATGCCGTCCACGCCGCGCTTGACGTTGGCCCAGAAGTACCCCGGCCCGGCGGCCTTCGGGAACAGGCAGCCCAGGCCGACGATCGCGAGCGGGGAGAATGAGTCGGGAGTCTGCATCGCACCGTTTTCGTGTTGTTCAGGGCGCTCGGCGGTCTTGTAGGGTGGGACAAGGCTCTGCGCCGTCCCACCTCTTCTCTTGTGGCACAGACATTCCTGTCTGTGCTTCCAAAGGCAACACAGACAGGAATGTCTGTGCCACAAAACAAAAACGAAGAGGTGGGACGGCGCAGAGCCTTGTCCCACCCTACGCCAGGCGCCGCGTCACGTCGTCCGTCGTCATCGGGGCGAGCGGGAAGCACGCGTCCGGGAGCGCCACGCCTTGCTGCCGCAGCGCCGCGCGGCGGGTCACGACGCACGCGCCGTAGAGCAGGTTCAGAGCGACCCCGACCACCGTGCGGTTCTGGGGAACTTCCAGGTGCGAGCCTTTGGCCCACTCGTTGAACGCGCCCATCGCCGGGCCGCACCACACCTGGTAGTCGATCTGCCGGCCCGGTTCGCCCGCGTTCGCCCACCGGCTCGACAGCCCCAGATACCACCTGAACACCAGCGCCATCTTGTGCCGCGGGTCACTCTCCGCTTTCCACAACTGCGCCGGCTCGCGCTTGCCCCAGAACTCGCGAGTCAGGTTCCACACCTCTTCAAACGTGGTGCGGAAGTGCGTCTTCTCAACCTGGACGCGCTCGGCCTCCGGTATCGCTTCCCAACTGGTATACCCGCGGTACAGCTCGAACAACTTCTGCGCCCGCATGGCGAACATGGTGCCGCGCTTGAGCACTTGCACCTTCACGCCCATCTCGAACATGTCCGCGGCCGGTGCCATAATCACATCGGCTTGGCCGGCTTCGGCGAGCATCTTCCGCACGCCGTCCGAACTGCCGGATTCGACGCACGCCTGGTTGATGCTGCCGGTGACGACGTAGGCGGCGCCCATCGCGAACGCGCCGGCCACGCTCGCGGGCGTCGCGATCCCGCCAGCCAATCCCACACGCGGGGGTGTCTCATACCGGAACTGCGCCTGCAACCGGTCGCGCAGGGCGAGGATCGTCGGCAGGAGCGTGATCGCGGGTCGGTTGTCGGTGTGCCCGCCGGAATCGGCCTCGACGGTCACGTCGTCCGCGACCGGGAACTTCGCCGCGAGTACCGCCTGAAGCTCGGTGACGTGCTTCTCGGCGACGAGCGCACGGAGCATCTTCTCCGGCGGCGGCGAGAGGAACTTGGTCGCGACTTCGACGCGCGACACCTTCGCGACGACGCGGTTCATCGGGATCGCGAACCCGGCCACGCCGCCTTTGAACCCGGCCGCGCGATACCGCACGATCGCGGGCGTGAGGTCGAGGTACGCGCTCGCTTCGACGTGCGTCACACCCTTCTTCAGGAACATGTCGGCCGTCGCCATCTCGTGCGCCGGCTCGCCGGGGCTGTGAATCAGGTTCACGCAGTAGGGCGCGTCGCCAAGACTCAGTTTGAGCCGGTCGATGGCTTCGCCGATGCGCCCGAGCGACAGCCCGGCGGCGCCGAAGCTGCCGAGCATCCCGGCCTTGCTCATCGCCTCGACGATCTCCGCGGACGCGATGCCATTCGCCATCGCGCCGGTCATGTACGGGTAGCGGAGCGCGTGTTCGGATACGAACGTGGGGTCGCCGAGTTGTTCCGGCGGCAGCGGCGGCAGGTACGCCGCGACCGCGTAACTTCCCTTCGCGCCCGACTGCGTTCCGAGGGAAACTGTGCCGCCGGTCGCGACCGCGAAGCCGTCGTCGGTGCGCACGACCGCGACCGGCGCGCGCAGGTTCCCGAGTGCGTTTCGGAAGGCGTCGGGCGCGTCGGACGGGGGCGCGCCGTTCGGCGTCCAGTGTCCGAGCGCGGGCGGCGTGCCGAGGTTACCGGCCGAGTGGGTCATCGCGTAGTTGTGCGGCATCAGTGGAGCGAGACGATATCTGTTCGGCTTATGGCTTTTCGTCCGGCGCGAACAGGCAAGACGCGTCCGGAGTGTGGTCCGCCGCTCCGCGGCGGTGCTTTTTGTCTTTTCTCACCGACACGCCGGGCCGCGAACCAAGACCGCCGCGGAGCGGCGGACCACACTCCGGCGTTCAGAACAGGGCCACGCGCCCGCCGAACCGGTTGAGCAGCGCCGCCACGGCAAAACGCATCAGGCCAGAAGTGCGGCTTCGTCGCTCGTGGCGGCATTCTACCCGTCGAGTTCGGGCGGCGGGTTCGGGTCGGGGTACTTCGTGCGCAGGTCGCGCCACCGCTCCTGGCCGATGGCCTTGCGGAAATCCTCGTCGTGGTAGAACCACACCTTCCCGCCGCGCGTCGTCGTCTCCGCCCCTATTTCCCAGATGACCTTCGACTTTCGGCACGGCATGTGCGCCGGAACCCTGGGATTCCCAGCGATTCTGCCTCATTCCTGCCGAAATGACCGAGGGACCCAATGGGTGACCGCCGAAATGACCCCCTGCGCGTGGATTTCGAC
>CANLGS010000293.1 GCA_947490035.1 Gemmataceae bacterium | reverse complement strand
GGGTCCGGCGATTCGGTGGCCTCCTCCACCTTCGCGAGAAGCACATACGCCGCCGCGATTGCGGAGCTGACGTTCTGACTGCCGCCGCGCGGCTCTTTCAACTCCTCGATGCGCCGCCGCGCCGCGTCTTTGTCGGGCAGCCACACCGCGGTGAGGTCGCTCGTGTCGATGACCGCGACCGGCGACTTGTCCGGCAGTTCGTCGAGCAGTTCGAGAGCGCGCCGGCGCTGCTCGTCGAGGCGAGACTTGTCGTTCGCCATGTAGCCGGTGCTGGGGCTGGTGTCGATGACGATCACGGTCGCGACCGGCTGTTCGCCGGTGATGTTCAACCGGTCGCTCTTGAACGTGGGTTGGTAGAGCGTGAGGCAGAACAGCGCGATGATGAGCATGCGCAGCGCGAGCAGGATGAAGTGCCGGAGGCGCAGTTTGCGCTGGTTGGTCTTGAGCTTCTGCTTGAGGAACCGGAACGCCGGGAACGTGAGGCGCTTCGGCTCCTGCTTCATGATGAGGTGCAGGAGAATGGGCAGCCCGACGAGCGCGGCCCCGGCGATCAGGATGGCATTCATGGTGCCATTGTAAGTAGTCGCGGGCGGCGCGTGTTGGCGCTATTCCGGCTTCGGGCGGCCGAATTCGTCGAGGCCGTACCGCGCGAAGATTTCCGCCGGCGTGATCCACGCGACTTTCCCGTCGCGCCCCTCGCACACCGGGCGGCCCATGCGCGCGTGTTCGAGCAAAGCGTCTTTCGTGGCGAGGTAGTGGGCCTTCTGGATGAGGAAGTTATCGAAGTACGGGCACGTCGGGAGTTCGGCCGCCGTTGGCAGCCCGTGTGTCGCGGGAACACCGGCTTTCACGTCCGCGTCGTACTCGTCTTGCCACGCTTCAGATCGGTTCGGAACAAGCGGTCCATTGTTCTGTTCGACGCGCTGGGGCGAAGGCGGTTGTGCTGCTCCGCGTTCCATGCTTCCTCCGCTGCCGGGCTTGATCGTCTGCGAAGTAGATTCGTCTGTCTCCGACATGATAGCCGAAACCGCGACGTAACGAACGCGTATCCAGACCGTTTCCGCCTTGCCCGCCGCGTGCGCGCGGGCGATGATAACCACTCGTTCACATCACAGGAGGTCCGCCGATGAAACCCCGCAACGTGCTACTGCTCGCGGTCGCGCTGGTCGCCACAACGTCGCTCGCCCGCGCCGAAGACTGGCCGCAGTGGATGGGGCCGAAGCGCGACAACGTGTGGAGCGAGACCGGCATTCTGGAGAAGTTCCCCAAGGGCGGGCCGAAGGTGCTGTGGCGGGCGCCGGTCGCGGGCGGGTTCGCGGGTCCGGCCGTCAGCGGCGGGAAGGTGTTCGTCACCGACTACGTCACCGCCGCCGACCTGAAGGTCGATAACTTCGACCGCAAGGAGTTCAGCGGCAACGAGCGCGTCATGTGCCTCGACCAGAAGACCGGCAAGGAGAAGTGGAAGCACGAGTACCCGGTGAAGTACACGATCAGCTACCCGGCCGGGCCGCGCTGCACCCCGACGGTTCATGACGGCAAGGTTTACACGCTCGGCGCCGAAGGCCACATGTTCTGCTTCGACGCCGACACCGGCAAGATCGTGTGGGAGAAGGAACTCAAGAAGGAGTACAAGACGAAAAGCCCGCTTTGGGGCTTCGCGGCGCACCCGCTGGTGGACGGCAAGAACCTCATCGCGCTCGTCGGCGGCGACGGCACGCACGTGGTCGCGTTCGACCTCGCGACGGGCAAGGAGGTGTGGAAAGCCGGTTCGCAGACTGACCCCGGCTACGCGCCGGTGCTCATCACCGAAGCCGGCGGCAAGCGGCAGATGATCGTTGCCAGCCCGAAGGCCGTGTACTCGCTCAACCCGGCGAACGGCGAGAAGTACTGGACGACGCCGTTCACCGCCGACAGCGGGTGCGTCGTGATGACGCCCGTGCGCGCCGGCGATCACCTCTACATCGGCGCCTACCACGGCAAGAACCTGATGCTGAAGTTGGCCGCGGACAAGCCCGACGTGGAGGTGGTGTTCAAGGACAAGAAGGGCCACGGCATCTCGCCCGTGAACGTGCAGCCGTTCCTGAAAGACGGCGTGCTGTACGGCTACGACGACGAGGGCGGCTTGTTCGGCATCGAGATTCCCACCGGCAAGCGGCTCTGGGAATCGACCGGCCCGGTCGGGGGCGAAGAAGCGCAAGGCTCGGCCACCGCGTTCATGGTCAAGAACGGCGACCGCTTCTTCTTCTTCGCCGAAACCGGCAACCTCGTGATCGGCAAGTTGACGCCGAAGGGTTACGAGGAGATCGACAAGACGAAGATTCTGGAGCAGACGTACAGCGCGTTCGGGCGCAAGGTGGTGTGGTGCGCCCCGGCCTACGCGGACAAGAAGATGTACGTCCGCAACGACAAGGAAATCGTTTGCATCGATCTCGCGAAGTAAGGTCGGAAGGGCCGAGGCGCACGCGGTTCGGCCCTTCGTCTGTTACACCAGGCCGGACCGAAGAATCAGCGTGCGTCTTGGGTTGTCCCTCTCCCCTTGCGGGAGAGGTTGGCGAGGCTTTGCGAGCCGGGTGAGGGGTGAAGCTCAACGCGCGTGGAGGTCTCACCCCTCACCCGCCGGCGAAGCGCCGGCACCCTCTCCCGCAAGGGGAGAGGGACAAACACAGATCCGCTTCAACACGATTTGGTATCACAGCGCCGCCTTCAGCGTCGTCAACAGCTTTTCCACATCCACCGCGGTGTTATAGCCGTGTATCGCGACGCGAAGCCGGCCCGTGGGGTTCATCACGTGGACGTTCGCCGCGTGCAGCCGCGCGTTAAGCTCCGCGGCGCGCGGGTGCTTGAAGGCCAAGATGCCCGCGACGTGTTCCGGTTCGTTCGGCGTCAGCACTTCGACCGGTAACTTGCGTAGTTCCGCGAGGCAGTGCATCACCAGCGGTCGGGCGTGTGCGTCGATGTTCGCCACGCCGACGCCGCGGATGTACTCCAGCCCGGCGCGGATCGCGTACAGCGCGGGGTAGTTCGGCATTCCCACCATGAAGCTCGCCGCCCCCGGCTTGCTCTTCACTTCCTCGAAGCTCTTCGGCCCGAACGCGTCTTCGAGGTTGAACCATCCGCCGGCGGGCGTCGTCCACTCCGCGGTGCGCGCCTTCGGCACGCCGACCAACCCGCCGCCGTGCGACGCGAGTATCCACTTGTGCGTGCTGCTTACGATCAGATCCACGCCGCGCAGATCCAGCGGCACGCGACCGAGCGCCTGTGTCACATCGACCGCGACCAGAGCAGGGGAATGCTTCCGCACCGCGTCGAGGACCGGCGGCAGCGCGACCATGAAGCCGCTGTAGAAGCTGACGAGCGACACCGTGACGAGCCGCGTCTTCGCGTTCAACAGCGGCACGAGGTCTTCGACGCGGAGCGCACCCGCGCGGTTCCGCCAGACGCGCGTGGTCGCCGCGCATGACGGTTGCAACCACGGCGTCGAACTCGCGGGGAAGTCGAGGTCGGTCACCACGACCTCGTCGCCCGGCTTCAGATTCAGCGCCAGCGCGGCGAGGTTGTACGCTTCCGACGAACACGAACAGATGCCGACCTCGTCCGCCGTGAGGCCGAAGAACTCCGCGGTGAGTGCGCGGGCGGCTTCCCACTGCGCCGCGTGCGCGATGCGGCCGTCCATGCCGAGCTGCTTGTCGCGGAAGTATTGCTGAAGCGCTTCGCCCACCGCGAGCGGCGGGATTCCCTCCGCCGCGCTGTTGAAGTACGCCTTGCCTTCGAGCGACGGGAAATCGCGTCGGCGTGTTTCCGCGGTGAGCATCGGTGGTTCCTTGTGTGAATGAGACTGTTGTACCGGTTCGCGCGCGCGGTTACAGTCGGCAACCACCCACACGAGGCGAACCATGCTCACGCGACGAACCTTCCTCGGCACCGCGAGCGCCGCGCTGCTCGCACCGCACCTGCACGCGGCCGAACCCGCGAAGAAGAAGATCGCGGTGGTTACGACCACCTGGCACGACCGCAGCCACGCGTGGCACATGGCCGAGCGCTTCCTGCACGGCTACCCGGTCGAGGGGAAGTGGCACAAGCCGCCGTTCGAGGTGGTGTCGGCTTACGTCGATCAGACGCCCCCAAACGACCTGAGCCGCGGCCGGGCGAAGGAGTTCGGCTTTACGATTTACCCGACCATCGCGGAGACGCTGCGCTGCGGCGGGGACAAACTCGCGGTGGACGCGGTGCTGCTCATCGGCGAACACGGCAAGTACGAGAAGAACGAGTTCAACCAGAACCTGTACCCGCGCTACGAGTTCTTCAAGAAGATCGTCGAGGTGTTCGAGAAAGATGGCCGCACCGCGCCAATCTTCAACGACAAGCATCTCTCCTGGAAATGGGAGTTCGCGAAAGAGATGGTGGACACGTCGCGGAAGCTGAAGTTCCCGTTCCTGGCTGGGTCGTCGCTGCCGGTGACATGGCGGATGCCGGCGACCGACCTGCCGCACGGCGCGGAAGTCGAAGAAGCGGTGTGCGTCGCGTTCGGCGGGCAGGACGTGTACGACTTCCACGCGCACGAAACGATTCAGTGCATGTTGGAGCGGCGGAAGGGCGGCGAGAAGGGCGTCGTCGCGGTGCAGGGATTGAAGCGCGAAAGCGTGTGGAAACTGCTCGCCGAGAAGGGGACCGCGCAACTCTTCGAGGCGTGTTTGTGCCGCAGTCAGACGCTCGAACAGCCGCCGGCGACGAGTCACCGTTACCCCACGCTCGAGCAGATGAAGCAGTGGGTGAAGGAACCGGTAGCGCATCGCGTCGAGTATGCGGACGGCGTGAAGGCGACCATGCTTCTACTGAACGGGCTGGTGAAGGACTTCACGTTCGCGGCCCGCATCAAGGGCGAGAAGGAGCCGTTGTCGGTGCTGTTCCACCTGCCGCCGAACCCGAACGTGACGTACTCCGCGGCGCTCATGTCGAAGGCCGAGGAGATGTTCGCGACGGGGAAGGCGCCCTACCCAATCGAGCGCACGCTGCTGACGAGCGGCATCAACGCGGCCGGCTTGAAGTCGCTCGCGACCGGTGAGAAGCGGCTGGAAACCCCGCACCTCGCGGTGAAGTACGACGTGCCGAAGGAGTCGCTGTTCTGGCAGAAGTGAGGTTAAAATCGTACCCCAGCGACGTGACGGATGACGAGTAGGCGTTCGTGGCCCCGCACCTGACCTTGCTGCGCGAGGACGCGGGACGACGGGACTACGCTCGGCGAGACGCGTTCGACGGGCTCCGCCGGGTGTTTCGAGGACGTGGTCCACGACCTGCGGGAATTGCTCCGGGTCGCGGGCGGGCGCAAACCGTCCCCGTCGGCTGTGATCCTCGACGGACGCACCCCAGGGAGTGGAGGTCGAGCCGAGTTCGACGGGCACAAGATGCGCGACGGGTCCGAGGCCCACATCGCCGTGGATACCCTCGGGCACCTGCTGGCGTTGCGGGTGACGACCGGCAAGGAACAGGAGCGCCCCCAGGTCGCGGACCTGGCCGCAGCGGTCCAAGAGGCCACGGGGCAAACCGTGACGCCGGCGTACGCGGACCAAGGTTACACCGGTGCCCGACCGGCCGCCGATGCGGCCACTCACGGGATCACGCTGGAGGTGGTCAAGCACGACGGCGCGAAGAAGGGTTCGTGCTATTGCCCCGACGCGGGGTGGTCGAACGCTCGTTCGCCTGGATGGGCCGGTTCCGACGACTGGCGCGGGACTACGAGCGCCTGACCACAACCCTTGCGGGATGGCATTGGGTTGCCTTCCTGGTTCTCCCGCTCCACCGTTGGACCTCAATTACGCGATTAGTACTACTCCGTTAGAGGGCTGAATCGTCTCAAGCGATTCGGCCCTCTCACTTTGCATGAAGACCTATACCCCAAGTCTCGATTCCGCTGTCCTCGACCGCCTCCGCGACTACGCCGCGCTATTCGCTGACGAGTTCCCCCCAATCCAAGCCCGCTC
>CANLGS010000292.1 GCA_947490035.1 Gemmataceae bacterium | reverse complement strand
GGCTACCCGGTGGCCCGCCGCACCGTGACCAAGTACCGCAAGATGCTGAAGATCCCGAGCAGCCGCCAGCGCAAAGACTGGTCGCTCTCCGGGACGCCGTGAGTGGCAAGAACCAGAGCGAGCGCCTGCGAAGGCGCTCGCGTCCAACCCGCGTCGCCCTTGCCCCAACTCACGCGGGCTGCTCCGTTGTCGGGTCGGGTGCTGAGTGTGGTAACGTCCACCTTATTCCGACACGGGTAGACCGCCGCTTTTACACTTCACAAGTGTCCGAAACTCGCGTCTGTGACTCTGTGGTTACTCCTGCCTTTCTACCTCTCCCAATTCCGCGAGCGGGGCGAGCCATGAAACTCGGACTCATCAACTCGGCCTGGGCGCAAGCGGGCAAGGGCACCGCGTTCGGCATCACGCAGACGAAGGCTATCGGCTTCGACTGCATCGACATCTTCGCCGACCCGCTCGACACCGACGCGCGCGAGCGGAAGCTGATCCGCACCGAGTGCGAGCGCGCCGAGTTACCGGTCGTGAGCGTCGCGTGCGTCGCAGTCGGGCTGATCGACTTCAACCCCAGCGTGCAGCGGTTCCATCTGGACCGCTGCCGCACGTACCTCGATTTCTGTTACGAACTGGGCGCGAAGAACCTGCTGCTGGTCCTGGGCGAGTACATCTGGGAGCGGCAGGTGATCCCGCCCGCGGAGCAGTGGGCGACGGGCGTGAAGCACCTCCAGGCGCTGGGCGACCACGCCGCGAACCTCGGCCTCGGCATCGCGCTGGAACTGGAGCCGTTCAAGCTGTCGTTGCTTAACGACGTGCCGAACATGGTGCGGTTCATCGACGACGTGAACCACCCCGCCGTGCGCGCGAACATCGACATCTCGCACCTGTGCCTCGCGGGGACCAAGCCCGACGAACTGCGCGCGCTGAAGGGCAAGGCGATTCACGTTCACATCAGCGACTGCGACGGAAAGATTCACGGCGACCTGCCGCCGGGCCGCGGCGTGGTGGATTTCGTGCCATACTTGAAGGAGATCGCCGCGCTGGGCATCGACGGTGCAATCAGCATCGAGTTGGAATACTCGCCGGAGCCTGAAAAAATCGTCGCGTGGGTAACGGAAGCGTATCAAGCGACCGCCGATTTGATGCAAGCCGCAGGCATCTCACGCGAATAATAGATATTGGCGGGCAAGTGTCTGTTGTCTCCTCTTGTGGCACCGGTCTCCAGACCGGTGAAGCCACGCGAGTCGTCTCCCTTCGCGGTCGGCGTGTGCGCTTCACCGGTCGGGAGACCGGTGCCACAAGAATCGAGCCGAGCAAGCGGACCCGCCGTGGAGTGGTGTGATGGCCGACCGTGTGATTGAAACTGACGCGGCGAAACTGTCCGGCGAGTGGCAACGGAAGTCCGGAGAGGCCGCGCCCGCGGCGAAGAAGTTCCTCCAGGGTCCGCAACCGCGCAAGTTCGAGCTGTGGCAGGCGATAAAGATCTTCCGCGAACTCGTGTACGGGTTCCGCAAACTGCACTTCGTCGGCCCGTGCGTGACCGTGTTCGGTTCCGCGCGGTTCGACGAGAACCACCGCTACTACCAGATGGCGCGACAGGTGGGGCGGTACCTGGGCGAGTCCGGGTTCACCGTGATGACCGGTGGAGGGCCGGGCATCATGGAGGCCGCGAACCGCGGCGCGCACGACGTGAAGGCCCGCTCCATTGGGTGCAACATCGTATTGCCGATGGAGCAGAAGCCGAACCCTTACGTCGATTCGTGGATCGACTTCGAGCACTTCTTCGTCCGCAAACTGATGCTGGTGAAGTACAGCTACGCGTTCGTGGTGATGCCCGGCGGGTTCGGTACGCTCGACGAACTGTTCGAGGTCGCGACGCTCATCCAGACCGGCAAACTCGACAACTTCCCGGTCGCGCTGATGGGCGTGGATTACTGGCGCCCGCTGCTCGACCAGTTGCGCCTCATGGCGAACGAGAAGACGATCAACCCCGAAGACCTGGACAACCTGATTGTTTCCGACAGTCCGGGCGAGGTGGTGTCCGCCATCACCGACACCGCGATGAAGCGGTTCGGCCTGACCTACGGGCCGCGGGTCCGGCCGAAGTGGTGGCTGGGCGAGCTATTGAGAGGTCGCAAGTCGTAAGGTCGAAAGTCATAATGTCAGTCGAAAACCTCCACTGAGAAGGTCTTTGACTGACTTCATGACTTTCGACCTTACGACTTACGACTCAATGATTGGCGTAGCTGTCGTAGGTGCGCGGGCAGCCGAAGCCCTGGCCCCACGGGGCGGCGAGTGGGGTCGGGCCGCACGGCGCGAAGAACTGCTTGCACGACCCGAAGTGGAACCCGAGGTCGCTGCGCACGCTGCCGCACCCGTTCTGGCACGGGGCGCCGAGCGCGCAGTTGCCGCCGGTCACGCTCGACATGGTGAACCCGCCGCGGAGGACTGGCCCGCACTTGGCGCAGCCGGCGCCGGCGGGGATGATGGTCGCGCCCGAGGCCGGTTGCACCGGGGTGGCCGCCGCGGCAGCCGGGTACTGCGGGGCGGGCCGGTACTGCGGTTGTTGCGCGGAGGCCGCGCACGAAACGGCGAACACGCCGAGGACCGCGAGGAACAGGTGACGCATGGGTAGTATCCCTTCCTGAGAGGAATGCCGCTTTCCGTGGCGGCTCATCGCCCATCGGAAGGTTCGGGGCATCGCCAGCGGCGAATCGCGCCGCGATACAGGCTGAAATGGCGCCGGCGCTCGCGTTGGGGCGGTCGCGGCGCACGGGCCGCATTCACGCGACAGACCGACCGGGTAAGGTGTAGCGGTCGGGCTGAGACGCCTGCGAAGCCGCGAGCAGCCCAACAGTTATCCCCGCAGCCGCTCGACGAACTTCGCCAGATCACTCGGCAGCGGCATCGACCAGTGCAAGTGTTCGCTCGTCGCGGGGTGCTCGAAACCCAACTCGGTCGCGTGCAACGCCAGCCGCGGGGCTTCGCTCTTGTCGTCGAACATCTCGCCGTTGGGGCGCTTCACGTACACCTTCTCGCCGCAGACCGGGTGCCCGGCTTCCGACAGGTGAATGCGAATCTGGTGCGTGCGGCCCGTTTCGAGCCGGCACGACAACAGCGTGTAGCCCGTCAACCGCTCTTCGAGCGTGACGTGCGTGACCGCTTCCTTCCCGATGCCGGGGAGTTTCGTGCTGCCGCGCCGCCCGTCGCCGCGATCATCCACCAGCGTCGAGCGGATCGTTTGCGCGCTGAGAATACCCGGCACGACGGTCAGGTAGCGCCGCACGACGGTGTGCTTGCGGAACTGCAACCCGAGTTCGCGCTCCGCGAGGGCCGAGCGCGCGAACACGACTAGGCCACTCGTTTCCTTGTCGAGGCGGTGGACGATCCGCAGGCGGGGCAGGTCGCGGGCGTCGCGTGCGAGTTGGTGGGCGACAGCCCACTGCGCCAGGTCTTGGAGCGTGGGGTCGAGTTCGCGATGCTGCTCGGACCACTCCAGTTCGGCCGGGTGGCGAACGGTGTTCACCCCCGACGGCTTCTCAAGCACAACGACGTGTTCGTCGAGGTGCCGCACGACGAGCCGTTCGGGGTGCGCGGTCCGCGGCAGCGGCTTCGGGTGTTCGAGCAGAACAACCACCTCGTCTTCCTTCAGGCGGCGGGCCTCGTCGGAGCAGATGGCGTCGCCGACCTTGACGCGGCGCGCGGCGATGAGCTTGCGCACGTCGTTCCACGACGGCCCGCCGAGCCGCGAGCGCAGCACCTTGGCGAGCGTGAACCCGGTTTCTTGTGCGGCAACGGTGAAGGGGGGGAGTGTGAACGACATCAGCCGGGCTTTCGCGAGAACAGCAGGATGAATTGGATGGTGAGATTCGCGAGGAACGCGCAACCAACCAACCCCGCTCCGATCCAGAATTGCCACCATCTTCGGTCTTTCTCGTCAAACTGCTTCTTGAACTCGGCGAACTGGGCTTCGAGAACCGCCAACCGCTCATTGCGGTGTTCCGATTCTTCGACGCGGCGCTTCAACTCGCTGACAGCGGCCTCCAGCACCGCTTGGCCCTCGCGAAGTTCGATCAGTTTCGCGGCATCGACCTCGCTGCGAAGCGCCTCGTGTATCGCGTGGAGGCGTGTGACTTCGCGGTGGATGGTGTTGATCAGCTCCTCGGTTTTCGTTGCCATTTCAGTCCCCCTCCCCGTACTCGCTGAGCAGTTTCTCGACTTGCGCCATCTCTCGGTGGGTGCGCGCAGCCAGCACGTCGTACCAGAGTCGAATGAGGCGCATTTCCCGGATGTCGGCCGGAACCAACTGCTGTGGTTTGAACTGCCGTGCGGTCGAATATCCCTGATCATCGAGTTGCAAACCGATCCACTGTTCTCCGTTCGGACCAGCCCACAACTTCCAAAACGCGTGCGCTTGGCTCTCTGCGTCTGTGTCACGCGATTTCAGGTAGTCCGCCGCAGCCTCCATGATCCGAATGAGGTCTTGCCGATCTTTCAGACTCGGATCGATCTCTTTCTCAACTCGCATGGGACGTTCCTAATTGGTGCGGATGCCGGTTACTTCGCTTCCCCATTGTCGCCTTCCTCGGCGCCGAAGTCCACGTCGGACCAGTCCTCGTCGGGGTCGGGGATGTCCATGTAGCCGCCGCAGTGCGGGCACACCTCCGTCGTGCCCATCAGTTGCGCCGGCCAGTCGGACGACTTGCCGCAGTCCTCGCACACCACCGCGACTGCGCCCGTTCGGGCGGCGCGCCGGTCGCGGACCGCCTTCATCGCGGCCAGCGTTTGCGCGGTCGCCAGAAGATCGCGCGCGGCGCCCACCTTCGCCGGGTCGGTGATCGCGATGGGGAACTCTTCGGCCGGCGTCTCGCCCGCACCGGTCAGGGCGGACGCTTCCTGCGGCGCGGCCTCGGCAATCTCCGCGGGGATGTCATTCTCGGCCAGCAGTTTCACGACCGCTTCGGCCATGTGCGCGCTCTCCGCGACGAAGACGATACGCGAATCCGGTTCGGTGTCGGCCATTGAGGGTCTCCTGAACTTAGAGTCTATCCGGGAAGTTAAGCGGCCCGAGGTTCCGTTCTTTGTTAGTGTTGGGCATTCGCTTTGACCCACGGATGGGCTTTTGATGGATTCGGTGTACCCTACCTATTTGACCAATGTGCAGTGGGCGTTGCTCGTACCTTCGATCCCACCCCCGAAGCCCGGCGGTCCCGAACGGTCGAAGCGCTGGGAGAAGGCGCGTTCAGGGGACAGTCAGCACCACTCTGAACCCCGTGTAACGGCTGGGCACGTTCGCGAACTGCGTCTGCGGTTGCGTCGTGCGCTCCACCTCCAACATCTTGTAGCTCAACGGGCGGTCGAGGGTGAAGCTTCGGCCGCGCAGAATCACCTTCTCTGTTTCGGTCGGCATGTCGTTGGGGCCGAGGTCTCTGCGCTCGCCGAGTTTGCCGTCGCGGGCCGGCGCGAGAACGGTTCGCGTCCACTCGCGGCCGTTGCCGGCCATGTCGTACAGCTCGAAGCGGTTGACATCCGGGTTCCCCTGCCGCGCCGTGAGGCCGGGCGCGTCCTTCCCGATCCACGCCCGGCCGGGCGGGAGGGTCGGGCCGACGTGACCCTGCTGGTCGTCGAACCCGGCCCCGTAGTCCCACTGTTCCGCCGACGGCAGGTCGCCACCGAACACCTTCACCGCGAACGCCCGCGCTTCGGCCAGGGTCACGTTCATCACCGGCGTATCGTCGCCGCGCGTGTAAAGCTGGGTCGTCACCTTGGTTTTCATGATGTAGAACGGCGCGACGCCCGGACCGGTGATGATGAGCCGGAATTGTACCCTCCCGCCGGGCCGTTCGACGAACACCCACAACGGTGCCGTCTTACCGGCCAGTTGAACCTCGCGCGTGCCCGGTTCAGGCTGCGTTCCCGCGGGGTACACCCACTTCGGCTTCGGCGGAACGTCGGCCGGCTTGTTGACTGCGCCGAGGACGGCGCC